>JBBRUA010000206.1:0-5718 GCA_038248245.1 Pyrinomonadales bacterium
AAGCGGTTGATAGCGGAACGATTTAGTGACTGTGATTTTGGCGTGGAGTTGGATGGCGGTTCGGAGACTTCGGCGACTGACTGCTACGTTCTATGGCGTGGCGGCAATAGGAAGGGACGCGTTTTCTGGGGCCTCTTGACCGACGAAGTGTCTAACGTCGATCTTTCGAGCGATTACGATTGGAAAGCGGCCATCGAGCTTGGGAATTATGAAAAGCCTCGAATCCCGGATCCGGCCAACATTCCGTTGATCGTCTGGCGTCCGAGTGAGCTAACCTCAGAAGAAAATGAGACGATTAGGCGCTTATGTGTTTTACAGGGTGATCCTACTATAAGGTCGGATTTTAAGGATCACATTACGTCCGCCGTTCAGGCCCACACGCTCGCGGCTGAAAAGGTTTTTCAGCGGGCGTTCTTGACCGAGGGACTTTTGGCGATCGAGGGCTTCGAGTATAACCTGACGGAGGAAGCTAGAAACTCCCAAAGTTTGTCGCAGGTGACGACGATAATGCTCGAGTCGTTGTTTGAGGGACGCTTTCCGCTGCATCCGTACTTTTCTCAAATTATCCGGATGAAAGAGGTCTCATCGCTGGTCGCGGATGTATTTAGTGGAGCTCGTCCCAATCTGGAAGAAAACCAGTGGCTCGCATCAACCTATGCTTTGCCGCTCGGACTGGTTGCAAAAAACGGCGAATATTTTTCACCCGTAAACGCCGATGGTTTGAAAGAGTTGCCACTGGTTGTCAGAGCGTTAAACGTCGTCGATTCTATGGGAGAATCGGCATCGCTCGAAAACGTGTTCAAGGATTTCGGAGCCGCCCCTTACGGCCTTGTCCGCGAGGCGGGATACCTCATGCTGGCGGCAATGGTCGGGGAGCAATTGATCGAGTTCGTAACGGCTTCGGGTGACAGGATCAACCGGCGTTCTCTAGATCTTAAGATCATATGGGAAGATATCGTCGCCGTGGCGCGTCCGGTTGCTGCGACGTATTCGAACAATCGGCTGGTTTGGTGGGCCGGTACGCTCACCGGAAGATCTGATCCCAAATCACTTGACTCGGCGGACGATCGAGCCTCGATCAAGAGCGGACTGGATGAGTGGCTCACCGAATGGGAACGAAAGAGCATCGCAAAACGTTTTGACGATCTCGACGACGACCGCTTGAATGCGAGGATCTGGCGTCTGGCTATGGTTTCCACTCGTTCGTTTGATTCGGTCGCAGACGCGATCAGGGGCGTGACCTCGAAGAATTCACCGCTCGAAGCTTGTTTGCAACGAATCGCGGATATTTTCTCTGACTCCGATTCGGAATATGCAAAGCGTCACGCTGACGCGACAAGCGTAGAGGAATTTGTAGCCGGAGCGTCAACGCGGGCCGAAGCAGCGAACTATCTAGCCCTTTGCGAGCACACTGGTGACGGGAACGTGGATAAACTGCATCGTGACCTGTTAGCAATGATCGACGACAGCTTTTCATTCCAGCATTCCACCTCTAACGATGATCTGCATACGCTCTGGCAACATTTTCTGGTGTCGTATACGGAATTTTATGCCGAACTGCATTCTCACGCAGTCAACTCGACGGAACTTCGCGAAAAACTCGCTGAAATACTAAAGACGGAGATCTGGTGGGAATTCGAGAATTTATCGGCGATGCAGGGCTTTGATCAGAAATTCTGGAGCGAAGCCCGACGCTTGATACAAGAATTGACACGGCCGGGCTGTAACTATGACGTTTCGGAAATGCTACAGCGTACGCCATATTGCGGATGTGCATTCATACTGAGTAAGGTGGCGGATCTCGAGAACTTACCTGAGGATCTCTGGCTCACGATCAATCAAGGAATAGTTTCGTACCGAAACACGTTAGTGGCGCGAAGATCCGAAATAGCCGATGTCGCCACGGTTGATATCGAGCCTGACGACGTGGAATTGCGTGATGCGATCCGAACCATCGGGGGTACCTTGCAACCATCAGGGAAGATTGCCCGTCTTTCCGAGGGCGAGATCCGACTGATCAGAATAGTGCTTGATCAAATAAGACCGCACGCACGTCAGAGTGGCAGATCGCCGCTTTCCAAACAACCCGAAAGTCTGACGCCCGAATGGGATTCGGTGGTTGAAGAAGTGGCGGCAGCCGTTTAATTAAGGCGAATTTTACTCTGGCTGAAAGCACGTCCGTTTCCTAGACGATCGTTTTTCAACTATATTTAGGTCATATGCCAAGTGTGACAATTGTCGGGATCGGCAGGGTAGGCGGTGCGTTTGCCGTTAAATTCCGTGATTCTGAGTATACGATCGTGAATTTAATCGGGAGTAAACGAGGAGATCCGTCCCCCGATGTCGTTAAACTTGAAGATCTTAGTGAGATCAATGAAGATCTTGTCCTCTTGACTGTTCCCGACGAACAGTTAGTTCGTGTCGCCACGAATATCGTGTGCAAGATCAAAAATGCTCCCGTCGTCCTCCACACCAGCGGCCCTCTTTCCTCCGATATATTAAAACCGCTTGCGGACATAGGATGTTCCGTCGGTTCGATCCACCCTCTGGTTTCATTTACTTGTGCAGAATCAGGTGCAAAGGAACTTGATGGAGCTTATTTTTGTGTCGAGGGCGATACAAGGGCGGTCGAGACGGCACGGAATCTCGTTTCGTTTTTTGGCGGGAATTCGTTCGAGGTTCCAACCGCTAATAAAGTTCTCTACCATGCGGCTGCTGTCACTGCCTGCGGACATCTTACGACGCTAATCAATGTTTCGCAGGGAATACTGCAGAAAGCGGGCGTCGATCGCAAAACGGCGTCAAAAATATTGATCCCGCTCATAAAAAGCACGGTAAAAAACATTGAAGAGAAGGGAACCGAGTCGGCACTGACCGGCACATTCGCACGGGCGGATGTGGCCGGATTCGAGAGCCAGTTAGCCTCGTTTAGTGGAATTCTTGACAGAAACGAAACGGAGATATATCTGTCGCTAGCGGAACGTTCGATCGAAATTGCTTTGAAGGCCGGTGCCGATCAAAAACGGGTTTCCCGGATCGAGGAATTACTATCTTTAGCGAAAAGAGCACTGCGGTGATAACATAATTTTATGGCCGTTGCGGAGAAAAAAGAGACGTTTGTGCAGGAAAAGGCAATTTTCTTAGAACACATTCAAAAGCTCGGTCTGCGCCGTACGGTTCAGCGTGATCTGATAATGGAGATGTTCCTGCGAACGGAGGAACATCTTACTATCGAAGACCTACACTGGCTCGTTCACAAGAAAGATCCAACTGTTGGCCATACAACGGTTTACCGGACGCTCAAACTTCTAACTGAGGCGGGGTTAGCCCGCGAAGTAAGGTTTGGCGACAATAAGACGTACTACGAGCACCACTACAACCACGAACACCACGATCATATGATCTGTACTGATTGCGGTAAGGTGATCGAGTTCTTTTCGCCGGAGATCGAAGCGATGCAGGATGAAATGGCGGACAAATTCGGATTCCGTCCCACACATCATAGTTTGCGAATGTGGGGGCTGTGCTCGGATTGTCAGGAAAAGGTAAGCGATCATCCGTCAACGCCGGCGGGCGCTCAGCCGAGAGTAAAGGTTAAGTCGGGCGTGGGGTATTAATGTCTGAAGTAAAAATAAAATTTGAAAACGAAGGTTTGGATGGTTTGGTCGCGGTCGGGACGTACCTGAGTGATGCGATGTCGCGTTTCGGGATCTTTCCGGACGAGCCGTGCGATCATTCGCTTAAAAGTCATAACTGCTCGGTCGTGGTGACGGAAGGTGTTTTTCTCCTTTCGGAACTAACCCCGACAGAGGAGGAACATTTTGCCAAAAACGGTCGTAAACCAAATGAACGGTTAGCATGTGAGGCTAAGATCGAACGTCCGGGAGAGGTTGTAATTATGACGGATCAAACCAAGAAAGATAACGCAGAAGGCGATGCGAAAGACAAATTTCATGAAGAATTTGAAGCTTTGCCGCTCGAGCAGAAGTTTGCCAAGCTTTTCAAAATGGAGGCGGTCGTCCTCGGTGAGACAGTTTCCTATGTTCTCGATTCTCCCTACAAAATCTTCGAAAAAATTGGCGATGTAATGGCTGGTTTCGGAAGAAAGATGGAGGAGGAAGCCAAGAAGGCCAAGCGGCCGGCGGAGACTGCCAAAGCCGAACCTGTCAGTACTAAATCAGATGACGATACAACTGTCGAGAGTGAGCCGCATCATCACGGTGACCCGACGTCATAGTATTTGCAGTTGCGGCTTCACTGATTGTATTTCTATAATCAAGTGTGGGAAAAAATCTCGTTAGCCGCCGTGCCGAAAAAATGATCAGTGACAAGGGGCAATCGGCTCTGACGTTCGGCGTCATCGCAGCCATGCTTTACGTAGTTGGTTTTCCGCTTTTCGGTATATTTTTTCTGGGTGCGATAGCATATTTTGTCACGCGGCTGTTCGCCCACACTTCACGCCAAGATACCCGTAAAATATTCGAGTTTTATCTTTCCGCTAACGAAATTCTTCGCGATGATGAGCGCCGATGGTTCGGGTTTGAGATTCAGGAATCGATCGCTCTAGGTGAAAGGACTCTTCAATCGATGCGTTCCGCTCCGCCTCTCGTTCATTTTGCTCTAGGTGCTCTTTACACAAAATCCGATGACCACACTTCGGCGGTCAAGCATTTTCAGCAGATTCTAGAAGTTAATTCTGTCGTTGAACAGGGAATCGTCTATCCGACACCCGAGCTTCGCGATTATGTTCGTGTTTTGCGAAAGATCGAACGCGAGCCGGCTGAGTCACCGTTGACTTCATCGGCGGTGCGTTCCCTGGAGCGAATGCGGAAGAATCGAGGAGAGAAGATGCTCGAGGAAAGTAAACGATTCGCGGCCCAACTTCAGATCGAGAATGAGGCGGCCAAAGAATTATTAACCGAACACGGTCAGATCTCATCTGATATAAAGGCTGAAAACGAGAGCATGACTGGCGATAAGGAAAGCATGACTTCTGCGAACCGAACCGCGAACGAGGAAAATCAGGCCACGTTCGGCGGAGGCCGTAAACCGATCACCGAGGTTTTGCACGATATCTACGACAATAAAGTTTAGTGATCAACTTTGCCGGAACCCGATCGCAAGCCGAAAAACTTTCTGATAGACCGAATTACCCCCTGTTTTCTCTCCTGCACATCGACAGTTTCTTCTTCGCCCAGCGAATCAAGGATTTGTCGACGCTCGTCGATTCGATCGGTGATGGCCTGAACGAGTAGCGGATTACTCTCCAGTATCGGTTTAAGCGAATTCTTACGTATCTGAAAAACCTCAGTTTCAACCACGGCGATCACGCTAGCGGTTCGAGGTTGGCCTGTCAGCAGACTCATTTCGCCAAAAAAGTCATTTTCAACTAGCTCTTTTATTTTCCTGGGCTTCCCGTTCTCGATGATCTGGACCTCGACTTTTCCACGATTGATTATGAACATTGAATTTCCTTCACCGCCAAGCCGAACGATGGCTTCTCCCGGTGCATAAATTCTTGACTTAGATGCTCTGGAGATACGTTCCATCTCCTCCTCGGATAGCGGATCGAAGATCGGTACACGTTGGAGCCGGTCGCCGAAAACATTCTGTTCGATCGCGACATCGATCTCAGCTTTTTGTTCCTCGATATGAACGGTGCGTGTCGGGAATGCAAAGCTTATTTTTTCACGCTGGAATGCATACCAGATGCGTTCC
>JBBRUA010000207.1:0-5699 GCA_038248245.1 Pyrinomonadales bacterium
AAAGGCTGTGCCTTTCCGTTAAGTCAAAAAACAATTGTGCGGCTATGCCGCCGACCAACAGCGGCATAGCCGCGAAGAACTATTGGGAGCGTGACGGAAAAGCACAGCTTTTCCGCACATCGAGCGGCGGAGCCGCCATCAATTAGACCTCGACGATCGTCGTGACGATCACGGGTTTGCTGCTTAGTTCTTTTTGGACGAAGCGTTTGAGATGAATGCGGAGGTTTTCTTTGAACATCGTGCGGTTGGCGATGTGGTCGGGTTTCATGTTGTGGATGGCGTCGGCGATCGATTTGCGAGCCTTAGCGGAGAAACCGTTCAGCGGATCGATGCCAGCGACGCCTTCGAATGTGACCTGCGGCTCGCCGTTTACGATGTTCGTATTCTTTTCCATCGCGACAACCAGCGAGATCGCTCCGCCGTAGGCAAGTTTCTTACGTTCGCGAACGACGTCGTACTCGATCGCCTCCGAAGACTCTTCGTCGATAAATGTTTTGAAAAGTTCGCGTTTCTCGACGACAACAGCAGAGTTTTCGCCGAGTTCGAGCACGTTCCCGTTTTCGATGAGAATGATATCTTCGTCGTTGTAATTGCCGACGTGGTTCTTGATGAACTCTTTTTGGCGGAACAACATGCGGTATTCGCCGTGGATCGGGATCACGAATCTCGGTTTCGACGTCTCGACCATGATCTTAATGTCGCCCTGCGAAGCGTGCCCCGAAACGTGAACGAGCCGCCGCTTTTCCTCAATGATATTCGCACCGCGTTTGTAAAGATTACCGATCAGGCGACTGATATTCTTTTCGTTCCCCGGAATGATGCGGGCCGAAAGAACGACCGTATCGCCTTTTTCAACCTCCATTCCCTTGTACGAACCCGTTGCGAGATTCCACAAAGCCGCCCGCATCTCACCTTGCGAACCCGTCACGAGATAACAGATCTCGTCATCCGCCAGCTTTCGCGCAAGACTTAGGTCAACGCTCAGGCCGTGCGGTATTTTTAGTAAGCCTTGATCCGACGCGATCTCGATATTCTTCAGCATCGAACGCCCAAGCACGCAAACCTTCCTTCCAAACTGATGTGCGACATCGAAAACGATCTGCAAACGGTGCAGCGAAGATGAAAATGTCGAAACGATCAGCCGTCCTTCAGTCTGTTCGAAGATCTCTTCGAACGCCGGAATCACCGCCATCTCGGAAGGCGTCCGCCCCGGAACGGTAGCGTTCGTCGAATCGCAAAGCAACGCAAGCACGCCTTCGTCGCCGATACGCCCGAGCGTTTCGAGGTCGTAAGGCTTGCCGATCACCGGCGTATCGTCGATCTTGTAATCGCCCGTATGAATGATCGTCCCGATCGGCGTGTGGATCGCGAGCGAAAAACATTCCACCAACGAATGCGAAGCGTGAATGAACTCGACCTTGAAATTACCGATCTCGACAATGTCATTCGCCTCGACCCGATGCATAAGAACGTCGTCGAGCATATCGAATTCGACGAGGCGTTTCTCAGTCAAAGCGAGCGTGAAAGCAGATGAATAAACGGGGAGATTGAATTTTTTGAGGATGTAGGCGAGAGCTCCGATGTGGTCTTCGTGGCCGTGCGTCAGAATGATCGCGGTCATGTCGTCGCGATATTCTTCGAGAAAGTCGAAATTCGGTATCGAAATATCAACTCCGAATGGCGTCTCCTCAGGAAAACCCATCCCGGCATCGACAATGATCATTTCATCGCCGTATCGGATGCCCATACAGTTCATCCCAAATTCGCCGATCCCGCCGAGCGGTATTATTTCAACTTTATTATTAGACACAGCCGATACTCCGTTACTTCAGAAAAATGGAGTATAACATATGGTTAAACGATTATAAGATTTGACGGTGTATGCAACTCTCCTGTGGGTGAATGGTAAGCGGTAGAAATCTTTTTAGAAATATGTGAAACCGATCACGTTTTGCTGACGTCCTTTACCCGAGAACAAACTTTATTCCGTTGTAATTGATATGAAAAAGCAGCTTTCAGATGAACAACTCGACACTCTGATGCGGAAGCTCGTAAAGGACGCTTCGGCTGACGAATCGTTGGTAGACGAGATAGCCGACGCTCCGCAACTTTGGTGGTCGGTTCAGAGAAATATCGCTGAAGAGAAAGGTCAAACGGCACAATCAGCAACTAGCATATTCCGGAGATGGCTGACGATCGGTTTCCCGGTCGCCGCTGCTTTGCTTTTAGTGTTTGGTATTTTCAGTTTCCGTCCCACCGAAGAGGCGAAGACGGATCTGGCGGGACTGCAGCAGAATAGCGTGACCCAAACGGCAGAAGCTCCGGTTGAGATCATTCCCGAGCGGGCAGTCCCAGTCAAAAATACTACTGAGATAGAAACGTCTGCTCCGAAAGCGGAACCGCTCACACGACCCTCGGCTGTTCAGGCAGTAAGAAAACGCGTTCCGAGACGCACCATTCCGGCAACTGTCGAAAAAACTGAGATCAAGTCGGAATTCATCGCACTTTCAAATGTCGGCAATCCTGAAAGCGGACAGATCATTAGGGTTAAGGTTCCGAGTTCGATGATGGTCACGCTCGGGCTTGTCCAATCAGTCGCTAAACCTTCGAATTTGATAGACGCCGAGGTTGTGGTCGGAGACGACGGCATGAATCACGCGATCAGGTTCATACGACAATAGGTATTTCAATGAGCAATCTTCAAACAAAATTAACAGTCGCAATCGTTGGAATGATCTTTAGCGTTTCCGCATTTGCGCAGCGTCCGCCCCGACCGCAGGGCCCGCCCGAACGAATGGGAATGCCTCGTGACCAACGCCCAAACGATGATCGACGTCGAGATGGGAATTGGATCGATCCGCATGATACAAACGGCAACGGAAAGCTTGAACCCGAAGAGTTTCAAAAGGCGGTCGAAATGACATACGCCGATCTCGACCGCGACAAAAACGGTACGATCGAAGCAAACGAAGTTAAAGTGCAACCCCGACCGATCCCCGGCCAACGTCCCGGTCAAGATAGGAAGCCGTTCCTACCGCCATTCTTTTTCGCGAAAGAGTTGAATGAGAGAGGGTCCCTTACGAAAGCCGAATTTGAAAAATTGGTGGGTACCGTATTCCGGGAGATGGACAAGGACGGCGACGGATCACTCGGCCGAAACGAGGCACGGAGGCCCGGCGAGATTGATGCTCCGAGGCCGCGGAATGCACCGAATGGCAAATTTATTGCCGCCGAGCTTCGATTTGGCGACAAATTGATTAAAGATCATCCATTCTCAGCAGAAATTTTGATCGAAGATACCCGCCGATTATTCGACGGTTCGACGGTCACGAAACAGATACGTGGTGCAACCTACCGCGACGGCGAAGGAAGAACTCGACGCGAGCAACCACTGGAAATGGTAGGCGGCGTTAGCTTGCTCGGCAACGATAACAAGCCGCAGATGCTCGTCTTCATAAATGACTTCCCAGCCGGTTCGCAAATCTTTTTGGATCTCGGAAATCGTGTGGCACGGAAAAGCGATCTCGGCACAGGCCAGGGACCACTTGAACCGGGACAGCCGGATGGAGCCAAAACGGAATCACTCGGAACAAAGCTAATCGAGGGCGTTTCGACGGAAGGAACGAGAGTTACATTCGAGATTCCCGTCGGGCGGGTTGGAAATGACAAGCCGATTCACGTTGTTTCAGAGCGTTGGTTTTCCCCGGAATTACAGGTCTTGGTCATGTCAAAAGATCTTGACCCAATTGCGGGCGAACACGTTTTTAAACTTGTAAATATTCGTCGAGCGGAACCTGCGAGTGAGTTATTCGCGATTCCAACTGGATTTAAGATCGAGAATCGCCCGGGCCGTAAAAGAAACGAATAGTAGTTGCTTCGTATATACGATTCCCTGTCAACTTGTAGAAAATGCTCCAAGAGGTTATAAAAGTCAGATTGCAGAGCGAAACTCAACTTCATGGTATCGAGTTTGCGGAAGAAACGGCAGTTTCTGACGAACGCCTCGTTCATTTAGTTCTCGCTGGTGATGAGTCTGCCTTCGCCGAGATTTTCGAAAGGTATAAGCGTCCGATGACCCGCGTAGTTGGTCGTTACTTCCGGGAGCGTGCCGACATTGAAGACCTCGTTCAGCAGTCTTTCACGAAGGCGTATTTTTCATTGAAATCTTTCAAGGGCGGAGATGACAGATCATTCGCCGGATGGCTGACAAGAATCTCAGTCAATGTCTGCTATGACGAATTTCGCCGAAAAACTCGGAAGGGCGAACGGTTATTCGCGGAGATGAGTACCGACGAGGCAGACTATGTTGAAACTGTCGTTGATGTAAACAGGCCGTCGGCAGAAACGAGCATTATAGCGACACAGCTGGCGGAAAAGGTTTTATCCTCGCTCGATATTAAAGATCGGATCGCAATAACTCTGGTCTACTCGGAAAATCATTCACTGAGCGAGGTAGCGGATGCGATCGGAATTACGACCAGCAATCTGAAGTCAAGGTTGTTCCGATGCCGTAATCAGATCAAACAGCGGTTCGGACATTTATTTGTTTAGGTAATTATAGAAAGCTATGAAACGACTTAAATTGGCCATTTGTTGTGCATTTGTTCTCGGGTTTATCGGATTCGAACTACTCTCTTCAAATCCCGTTACCGGGCAAACGGGCGGGACGACTCTCGCGGCTCCGACTAATTTGACGGCCTCGGATAATTCGTATAACTCCAAGGTCGGTCTTTTTTGGGACACGATCAGAGGAGCAACTGCGTATCGTATATTTCGCAACCCGGTCAATAACCCGGCTACGGCCACAGATCTGGGAACGACGGTCCAAAACAATTTCTTCGATGCAACCGCTACAGCGGGGCAAGTATTTTTCTACTGGATAAGGTCTGAGAACGGAACTGTCGTGAGCAGCATGAGCGTCGCCGATCAGGGTTCGCGAACAGGAACGGCTCAGCAAGGCGGCCTACCGCCACTCGGACCACCGCCGGTTCCCGCCGGAAATCCGATCACGGCGACGAAAATATATCTTGGTAAAACACTATTTTGGGACGAACAGCTCTCCTCGACACGAACCGTGTCTTGCGGCACCTGCCACCATTCGGCAAGCGGCGGAACGGATCCCCGCTCCGTTTTATCAACCGAATCTTTCAATCCGGGTCCGAACGGCATTTTCGAGCCAGCCGCGAATTCTGACGATATACGAGGTTCACTGGGTGTTCCCGCCAGTAATTCGGACGGAACGTACATCAACATTGCAGGATTTGGGCTTCGCGATCAGGTCACGAACCGAAAATCGACCTCGCACATTAACGCCGGATATCCGCAACTCTTGTTTTGGGACGGCCGGGCAACCGCAACATTCCGTGACCCAATTACCAATTCTATAATTATAAATGCCGGTGCTGCTCTTGAGAGCCAGATACTTGGCCCGCCACTATCTACTGAAGAGATGTCTCACAACGGCCGCGACTGGGTTAATGTTGCAAGTCGGATTGCTGGTTCGAAACCGCTCGCACTTTCGTCGACAATTCCGGCTCCGCTCGCTACGTGGATCGGTGGACGATCGTATCCCGACTTGTTTCTTGAGGCATTTGGCACTTCCGAGGTTACACCGTCGAGAATAGCTCTGGCGATCGCGACGTTTGAGAGATCTCTATATAGCGACCGAGCGCCGATCGATCTGGAGGTTCAGGGAATTC
>JBBRUA010000208.1:0-5690 GCA_038248245.1 Pyrinomonadales bacterium
AATCGCCCCTTGGCAAAACCGACCATTTAACAATCGAATTTTCGTTTTGTATAATAGGACGACTGTATCATCTCTGAAACGCATAGTCAAGTCTTTTTCGTCTCAAACTGCGGTCGCTTTAACTGGATCGTATCAATGAGTGAAGCGATGATCGGTTTTTGACCGTGCGATGAGTGAATGCATCAAAAAGCTTTGGCACGCTATTTACAAAACCTCGATGAAGCCAATGTAATGTATTTTGAAACAGGTTTTCCGCTCCCTGAGGTGAACATTTCAGTCTTCAGGCTGTCCTTGACCCTCAAAACGCGCGCGTGATACTCTTATATCTTTTGAGAATCAGGCGGTTCTGGAGCCTGTACACACCGTAAATACGGCCTGAGTTTGAATATGTATATGCTGGCTTTTGCTGAGTCCATCCAACTATTTCCGGACGGCACACTATTTATTCACATTGCCCTGATCCTGATCATGATCTGGGTGCTAAACCGGACGCTTTTTCGCCCGATCAACCGTATATTGAATGCTCGTGAGAAAGCTATCGGCGGCGCCGACGGTGCGGCCGGCGGCATCCTGAAGGACGTCGACGAGAAAGAAGCAAAATATAACAGTTCACTGCTCGATGCCCGAACCGAGGGTTATTCGCTCATCGAAATTGAGCAAAAAGCGGCCGTTGAGGAGCGCGAAAAAACTTTGAGCGAAGTAAAGGCAGAGGTCGCGGCAACATTTGACAGCGGCAGATCTGAGCTTGAAAAACAGGCGGCCGCAGCCCGTGCCTCGATCGGTGCGAATGCGGAAACGATGGCCGACAAGATCACGGCAAGTATTTTAAGGTCCTAGGTTTTTATGTTTGCGTTAATCAGCAATTCTATCTTTCTCCTGGCCGGTGCGGCAAAAGGCCCGGAAGGCGGATTCACACATTTTTACAATGAGTATCTGAACATTCCCGGCTTCGAGGTGTGGAAGTTCATAAATCTCATTCTTTTCGTGGGAATCTTTGTCTACCTGGTCAAAAAGCCTCTAACCGAAGCCTTTAAGGCAAAGCGCGAATCGATCCGGGCGGAACTTATCAAGGCTGAGGAAGAAAAGCAGGCCGCACTCGCAAAATTGACCCTCGTTGAAGGAAAACTTGCCCAGCTTGAGACGGAGAAGGCCGACATCCTGACGAAAGCGAAGAACGAAGCCGAGTTCGAGGAAAAGCGTCTTGCCGAGCAGACCGCCGCTGATGCGGACCGTTTGCGTCAGCAAACTGCAGCTGAGCTTGCCCGTATCGGCAATCAGTCACGAGCCGAACTTCGACGTTTCTCAGCCGAGGAAAGTATTCGCCTGGCGGAAGCGAAACTTCGCTCGCAGATAAACGGCGAAAGCGACGCCGTGCTAGTGAAAGCTAATATTGCTGAGATCGGAGGGCTAAACTAATATGAGTACCGAAACGATCGCACGCCGATATTCCACCGCACTTGCCGACATCGTACTTGGGTCGGGCGAGACGGAAACCGTCAAGAGCGAACTTGCCGGCTGGAACGATATGTTCGCCGCTAATGCAAACCTGCCGACGGTTTTTGGCAACCCGGCTATCGCCCACAAGAATAAGGAAAAGGTGCTCGAGAGCCTGATCGTCTCGTCTAAACCGACCAAGACGACCGCAAATTTTCTGCGGATTCTGCTCCGCAACGGCCGCCTAGCCGACCTCAGCGCTATTAACGACCGTTTTGAATCGGTTTTAGAGGAACGTGGCGGAGTAGTTTCGGCTGAGGTAACCTCGGCCCGTCCGCTGCCCGCCAGCGAGCGAACTGCTTTTCAAGCAAATCTGGAAAAACTGACCGGCAAACAGGTCAATATCTCTTACACTGTTGACGAAAATATTATTGGCGGCGTCGTAACCCGCATCGGCTCGACCGTTTATGACGGCTCCGTGAAGACGAAATTGGAGAATTTAAAGGAACAGTTGGTTAACGGATAGTGACAAGTTACGGGTAACTGGTGACGAGTTAAGACTTGGAACCAGCTACTTGTCACCGGTCACCCGTCACTTAAAGAACATGGAAGCAATTAAAGCTAACGAAATAAACGAGATAATTCGTGCACAGATCGAAAATTTCGATTCGAGTATGACCGTCGACGAAGTCGGGACTGTCATCAAAGTCGGAGACGGAATCGCGGAAATTTACGGCCTCGAAAAGGTCATGGCCGGTGAGCTGCTCGAATTCCCATTCGGCGTTCGCGGTCTGGCACTTAACCTTGAGGAAGACAAGGTTGGAGCCGTGCTTTTTGGAGATTTTCAAAAGATCAAAGAAGGCGACGAAGCCAAACGTACAAAGCGAATCATGAGCGTTCCCGTTGGCGACGCGATGATCGGCCGAGTAGTGGACGCCCTTGGAAACGCGATCGATGGCAAAGGCGATATCGTGACCGACACTTACCTACCGGTCGAGCAGATCGCACCGGGAATTATCGACCGTCAACCGGTCAGCGAACCGCTCCAGACCGGACTCAAGGCGATCGACGCCATGGTGCCGATCGGCCGCGGCCAGCGTGAACTTATCATCGGCGATCGACAGACCGGCAAAACGGCGGTGGCGATCGACACGATCATTAACCAAAAGGGCAAAGACGTGATCTGCATCTACGTCGCGATCGGTCAAAAGGCATCGACGGTTGCTCAGGTTCGCCAGAAGCTGGAAGAATTTGGAGCGATGGATTACACGATCATCGTCAATGCGTCAGCATCAGATCCGGCAGCTATGCAGTTCTTGGCTCCGTATGCGGGATGTGCGATGGGTGAATATTTCCGCGACAACGGACGCCACGCTTTGACGATCTACGACGATCTCTCTAAACAGGCCGCGGCGTACCGCGAGATTTCGCTACTCCTTCGTCGTCCTCCGGGCCGCGAAGCTTATCCTGGCGACGTTTTCTATCTTCACTCACGCCTGCTCGAACGTGCGGCAAAAATGTCGGACAAACGCGGCGGCGGTTCACTAACGTCACTGCCGATCATCGAAACTCAGGCCGGCGATATCTCGGCCTACATTCCGACAAATGTGATCTCGATCACCGACGGCCAGATCTTTTTGGAATCGGACCTTTTTAACTCCGGTGTCCGTCCCGCCATCAACGTTGGTAACTCAGTTTCCCGCGTTGGCGGTGCCGCTCAGATCAAGGCGATGAAGCAGGTTGCAGGTACATTGCGTATCGATCTCGCACAGTATCGCGAACTCGCGGCGTTCGCACAGTTCGGTTCTGACCTAGATAAATCGACGCAGTCACAGCTCGAACGAGGCAAACGCCTGACGGAGATCCTTAAACAGCCGCAGTACAAACCGATGGACGTCATCGAACAGGTACTCATCATCTGGACGGTCACCAACGGTTTTGCCGACGACGTCGAGGTTTCGGACCTTAAGCGTTTCGAAGAGGAACTAACGACATTCGCAGAAACTGCACATCCTGCGGTCCTGAACACGCTTCGTGAAAAGAAAGCCATCGACGACGACCTGAAGGCGCTTATGAAAGAGGCGATCGAAGATTTCAAGGCAACACGCTGGGTAACAACTGCAGCTGCAGCAGCGTAAATCGGTTACAAGTGTCGGGTGAAAAGAGAGAACGACCTTTCTCGTCACCTGTCGCCGATTACCTGTAACTCAATTATATGGCAAGTCTTTTGGACATGCGCCGGCGTATCAAGTCGGTCAAGAATACACAACAGATCACCAAGGCGATGAAGATGGTCGCCGCGGCGAAACTCAAGCGTGCGCAGGATCGGGTAACATCGTCGCGTCCGTTCGCCGGCAAAATGTCGCAGGTGCTGGGCGGCCTGAGCGCGAATGTGGCTGATGAATTTTCCCATCCGCTGCTCGACGCTCGCGGAGATGAAAAATATCTCGTAGTGCTGGTCAGTGCCGATAAAGGTCTCGCGGGAGCCTTTAATGCGAACGTTATCAAGGCTACGCAGGCTTTCATGAAGGAGAACGCCGACAAGCCGACCGAGATGATTCCCGTCGGTAGAAAAGGGCGTGATTTCTTCAAACGTCGTGATGTGAAGTTTGCCGAGGAATACATCGGCGTCACAGGTTCGGGCCAGGTGAAACTGCAGGACGCTCTCGAGATCGCCGGCAAGATCATAAAAACCTTTACCGATGACGAGTCCATTGACAAGGTTTTCATCGCCTACACCGAATTCAAAACCGTCCTCTCTCAAAAACCCGTGATCGAGCAATTGCTGCCGATCCCGCGAAATGAAACGGAAGAGGGAGCTGAGATCTCGACCCAGGCCGAATATATTTACGAGCAGCCAGCCGCGGAAATTTTTGGCAAGCTTTTACCCAAGCAGGTTGAAACGCAGATCTACAAAGGCATGACCGAGTCGGTCGCCTCCGAACAGGGATCGCGTATGACGGCCATGGATTCGGCCTCGAAAAATGCGGGGGAATTAATCGATACTTTAACCTTAAACATGAACCGAATTAGGCAGGCGGCGATTACGAAGGAGATAATTGAAGTGGTCTCCGGTGCCGCCGCGGCTTAAGTTTTAGGCTAGTTAATTTAAGCAAGCAAGGGGTTTGAAATCTGAACCGATTTCATATATCCTTTGCTTGCTTTTCCATTTCACTGTACAAAAAACTTTTTCGGAGGAATTAAAAATGATTGCGATCGCAGGATATTTGTTATTTTTGGTCGGTATGATCTGGCTTATAGTTACTGCTGTTCAGACCGGCAAGGACACGACTGATAAGCTGATCTGGGGACTTGTAAACTTCTTTTGCCAACCGCTGGGGGGCATCGTATTTTACTTCGTCAAGAAACAAGGGCTTGTGCCGATGCTAATCACCATCGCGGGATTTATTTTGATGATCGTTGGCGGCGGAGCGAACTTTTCGATAGGCAATATGCCTAACTAATGGCCGAAAGTGATATGAAGTCAAATTGGCGCGTATGGCTAATAGCCTACGCGCCTCTATTTGTCTGGATCGGAGTAATATTTTATCTTTCAAGCTCGAGCGGTTCGATGACCGCTACGTCGAGGTTTATTCGTCCGCTACTTGAGTTCTTGTTCCCGGCTTCTTCGGAAGAAGTTCTACTCACGTATCACTTTTACATCAGAAATCTCGCCCACGTATCCGTGTACGCGATCCTTGGTTTTTTCGCGATTCGTGCGTTTTTACAATGGTCGAACCGTTCTAGAGTTAAATTCGCCCTTGCGATGTCGTTGATCGTCGTTTTTTCGGTCGCGGTCGCGGATGAGTTCAATCAGAGTTTTAACACTTTGCGAACAAGCTCGGCGGGTGACGTTTTGCTTGATTGTATCGGTGGACTTTCGGCTATAGTTACCTATTTCGCTATTCGAAGGTATTTTGCCAAACCTGCCGAAACTAGCCTCCCGTCGAATCTTTGATAAGGCCGTCGATCAAAACCGCCTCGGGAAGCGTTCGCCAGTGCCGCACGGGTAATTCTTTTTTCATCGCTTTTATCTTCAAACGAAAGGGATTGAAAATAGCTGAGTAATACGTCAGCCAGAAATCTTCCGTATCATCCGAATCCGCGATATCTACTTTCTCGACGCCAGGGCTGAAGGTCAGTTCCTTTAGGTTCCAGTGAGCACAGCCTTTAGGCGTCAGTATCGAAAAGGTCATCGAACCGAACCGCCTCTCGAAGAACGGCGTAGCTCGCTCGACCGTGAAGTGATGAGGCTC
>JBBRUA010000209.1:0-5683 GCA_038248245.1 Pyrinomonadales bacterium
ACATCGAAAGCAAAACAAAGATCGTGCTGACGAACGCGCCGAGACCGACGAGCACGCGTAAGAATGTGTTGAGGCCGGGAATGCGGTCTTTGGCGTCGGTCACGATGTCGCTTGAAAGCCTAACAGTGTTGCCAGGCAAGGCTGTGTTTATGCGGCCGACGACTGCGGCGGCGTCTTCACCGTTTTTGATCTTGACCAGAATATAGGTGCATTTATTTGGCGATTCGAGCACGGTTTGGAGCGCCGTGAGTGACATCTTGATACGCGAGCCCGACGGCGGCTCGAAGGTGCCGACGACCTTGTAATGCTTGTCGCCGAAGATGTCGATCGTATCGCCGAGCGAAACTTTGTCCTCACGCATCTGGCGTTGATCGAGAATTACCTCGTCATTCGCCTGCGGTTCGCGCCCGGCGGTTAAGTACATGTCGTTCATCGCCGCAAACGATTTCCAATCAACACCGTCGATCTGTTGGATCCCAAATCGGCCTTTGGCGCTCGGCGTAATATATTTCCCGACCGGTACCACGAGTTCGACGCCCTCGATCTGCTGCAAACGCTCAACGTAACCGGTGCTGACGTTCAGATTAGAACTCGTGCCCTCCATTCCGCCGGGACGGGCGAAGACGATCTCGGCCTTCCAGTTCGAAGCGCGGTTCGCCATGTCGTTGGTCATACCACGGGCGAGGCCGGTGAAAAGTACGACGAGCACAACGCCGAGAGCGACCCCGATAACGCTGATAAACGTCCGGAACGGTCGAACCTTAAGATTTGCGAAAACGAGTTCAAGCATCTATTTTGAAAGCGCTATTTCATCCAATCTGGCACTAGCATTCTGAATTCGTTTCGACAATCTTTCTTGTGTCGGGGCATCTAGTTCGGCAAGCCGAGTCCGAAGGTCTCCGATACGTCCAAGATTAGATTCAAGTATCTCAAGTGCATCCTCGATCGTTTCATCGAGCGGGCTATCGTCGGGCTCGACAATCGGGTTAGAAGTGTCAACTTTGCCGAAAAACTTGCCGAGCACACCGCCGGACATATCGTATTCTTTACGCATCGAAAACTCCTTCTTCATATTTTAGCCGCTCGCTCCGCGTTGGTTTTCGAGCTGATATTATTCGAATATTACCACCATCGAATGTATGAGCCATAATTTTTAACCTGTTTCTATTCACAATAGAACCTCCGAATAATCGTGTTTTTTTGCCTGCTCGATCTCAGTAAAAAGCTCATTTCGGTCTTGAAAAATCTGATAGATCTTATCGTATGTCGCAAATAACAAATCGGTAGACGCTTCTCGCGTATTTTGGCCGGCAGTTGCCAGGGCATTAGTTACCTTGCGGTTGCGGAGTTCATCATCGCCGATGATCTCGCGGACGGCGGCGGCGAAATCTTCGCCGTTTGGTTCGACCAGCCAGGCATTCTCATTTGACGCGTACGACAGAATGCCGCCGGAATTCGGGGCGAGTGTCGGAACGCCGGAGGCCATCGCCTCGAGCGGTGCGATGCCGAACGGTTCGCGTGGGTTGGGGTGAACGAACACGTCAGCATTCGCGTAAAATCCCGCTAAAACTTCCTTGTCCACGTGACCAAGCTGGATGATCTTGCCGGGAATCAGCTTTTCGCCTTGTTCCCTGAGCCAATCGCTCTGCGGTCCGGCACCAGCGACAAGCAGGCGATAATCCTGTTTGGGATCTTTCGCGAGAATTTTCATCATCTCAACGAGAAGCTCGACATTTTTCTCCGGCGAAATTCGTCCGGCGTAGAGCAGTATCTTTGCCGTATCAGGAATTTCGGCGAGTTCCCGCATATTTTTTCGGACGCTCTCCGAACGGAGTTCCGGTGAATATTGCGTGATATCGACGCCGCGAGGACAGACAAAAACACGCTCATCGACCGGCACTCGCGGTGATCTTAGAGCCCGCCAGCAGAGGTTGAGAAACCATTTCGACCGGCTTTTATTGGAGTCGGGGGCGACCGCAGCGTAGAATTCCTCGGCCGTATAATCTGAGTTGGCAATGTGAAAATCAAAGCTCGGCAGTGTGTAATTGCCGATCACAAGTCGGGCCAGCCAACGGCCGAAACGACCGCGGTTCACAAACGAAGCGATGTTGTCGTCCATTCTTTCGCACGAAAAGTGAACGAGCATCGGGCGCTTTAGTTCTTTAAGTTTTCCGATCCGGATCATTGCACCGATCATACTCAATGTATATTTATCGGTTACCTCGATGAGGTCGGGCCGTTCGGCGAGGAGAATTTTCCGAATGATCGATTCGCCCGGCATGTAGTGCCACGGCATCATTACACGGTACCGTTTATCGATGATCGGCGAATGTTTGGCTGGGACGTAGTAGATCTTGGCGTATTCGTTTACATCCTCGACGGACTCGATTTCGCCTGGGACGATCAGTCGAACGTAACGCTTGTGGCGTTCGGCGGCGGCCATTAAATTATTGAACGAGGTGCTGATGCCGCCGGAATTCTTGTGGTAGTAATTGGTAATGTGAACCGATTTGAGCGGCATTATGAATAAAACTGAGCCTTACGTAAGTTTTGCAGTTTATCACGTGGAGCAAAGACGGGCAAAATCAACATCGGCCGCGGCGTCTTTGTAGTCGAACATTTCGCGATTGTTGCTGAACTCGGTACACATTCGATCGTAAAGAGCGAACATCGCATCGGTCGAGGCTTCCCAAGTGTATTTAGCGGATGTGGTGAGTGCAGCGTCGAGTCGTTTTGAGCGTTCCTCGTCATCGCTAAAGACCTCACGAACTGATGCCGCAAAGCTTTCGCTATCCGGTGCGGAAAGCCAGGCGTTTTCGGAACTTGCATAGGACAAGATCCCGCCGGAATTCGGAGCGACGACGGGCAGGCCTGAGGCCATAGCTTCGAGCGGAGTGATGCCGAACGGTTCGCGCGGATTCGGATGGACAAATGCGTCGGAATTGGCAAAGAGATCGGCGAGGCGCTCGCGATCATTGATCTGACCGAGGATCGTGAATTTGCCGGGAGCCAGTTTGCCGCACTCCGCGGCCAGGGAATCAGCCGCAGGGCCGGAACCCGCAACGACGAGGTGATAATTTCGATCTATGTCGCCGCCCAGCTGCTCCATCATTTGAGGCAGAAGGCCGATGTTCTTTTCTGGAGAAAGACGGCCGGCGTAGAGCAAAAGCGTCGCGTCGGGCGGCAGATCGTATTCAGTGATCAACTTCGCCCGAGTCGCTCTGTCTTGGCGTTCGATCGAAAAAAGATCGTTATCGACGCCGCATTGATTGATGAAGACGCGTTCTTTCAATGCGATCTTCGGTGCCCGCATCAGTCGCCAACAGAAGTTAAAGAATGCATTCGAGCGGTTCGGGTTCTCGCCGGACGATGAGCAGTCTAGCATTTCCTGACCGGTGTAGTTCGAATTCGCAATGTGAAAGTCGAACATGGGAATGTTGTAATTTCCCATGTAACGGCTGGTCAGCCAGCTGATCAATCGGCCTTTAGCGATGAACGAGTTGGCGTTATCGTCCATTCTTTCGCAAGACATGTGGACGAGTACCGGGCGTTTTTCGGAAACATTCATCACGCCTTTTCGCATCAATCCGGCCATCAGGCTGAGGGTATATTTTTCGCCGATCTCGATCAGGTCGGGCTTTTCATCGCGGAGGATGGTTTTGATCGGAGAACTGTCGAAGATGTACGCGTTCCACGGCAGCATCAGCCGATAGCGTTTGTCGAAAAAACGGGCGAGAAATTAGATTTGACGTAATAAATACGGCCGAATTCACCCACCTCTTCGACCAGTGATTCTTCGCCGGGAACGATTAGGCGAACGGGTCGCTGACGGCGATTAGCGGCCTCGAGTAGCTTGTTATAGGCCGTGCTGATGCCGCCGGAGTCCTTGTGGTAATAATTTGTGATGTGAATCGATTTGATATGTGTTTGATTCACGAATGACCTGTGTCAGTTGGTTCGAATCTGGGAGAAAAAATGAAAGAATAAATGACCGCGACGGCGAGGATTATCATTCCGTCGACGCCCCAATAGCTTAGGGCACCGAATGTCTTCCCGTTGTTATACGTCCAAAATGTCTTATTGGTCACGCCCCAGATTATCAGCTCAGAGAAGACTCCAAACAATAAAAAGCTCAGAACGGTCGACATAAAGGCACGGCGGCGGATAAGGCGCGCGACCTCGTTCGGGATGAACAGCACAAATTCGTAGATCAAAAACGGCATACGAATAAGATCGCTCCCGAGTGATTTGCTCTCCAATTCGCCGACGATCATTACATTTCTCCTCATAATAAATAAGGCGAAAAGCGTTGAGATCAGAGAGACGCAGATCGAGCGAAGGATCGCTTCGTTTGTATGATCGGTACTCGAGGTAACGTAAACGAAGGCCATCTGCAAGACGTACTCGAAAAGATGGCTGATCAGCGGCACGACGAGTAGGATCGATGCGAGAGCTTTCCACGGCGGTTCGACGCGGCGAAATGACTGGATCACGGCTCCGCTGAGGCCGGCGAAAACGAATCGAAAAGTGAATTGAACCACGGAGGCAGCGATGGCAAGTTTTATGCTCTCGCGGCCGATCAGGTATGTGATTAGAAAGATCGGGGCACGCAGAGCAGCACTGAGGATCGCACCTTTATAGTTCCAGTGGCGGACGAACTGCGTCGGGTCGCGAAACACGCTTAGCCAGGCTTCGGTGACGGTGCCCGGCGGTATAAGCGGCGGCTCTTCTAATACGATCTCTTTCATCTATTTGCGGTACGTGAGACGGGCCAATCTTTCATTGTAGCGATTTTTCCTGGGCTGTCGATATGAGCTAAGACCGAAAGGGAATCAATACGGGGCCGCAACAATTTAGTTTCTAGCCGCGAACGTTCTTTTTGTACTTCGAACAAGTTTCGTAATATTCGTAAGTTTTATTGAAGATGGCGTTCCACGAGTGTTCTTCGGCAAATTTTCGGGCGGCGAGTTTCATCGGGTCGAGGATCGTGGGGTTTTTGATCACCTCGGCGACCTTGATGGCAAGTTCGTCTTCGGTATCGGTGACGAAACCGCTGACGTTATTTCCGATCAAAAATTTCGGGCCGCCGACCGGAAACGCGATCGCCGGAACACCGCAGGACATCGCTTCTAGAACAACATTGGCAAACGCATCGGTCAGCGACGGGAATACGAAAAGGTCCATGTTGGCGAACGCCTCAGCGACGGCCTCGCCGCGGATCTCACCTGTAAATTCGGCGTTTGAAAGATTCTTTTCGAGCCACGGGCGTTCATCGCCGCCACCGACGATGAGAAATTTATAGTTCTTCACTCCCGCAGCCTGAAGTGCCGAATCGAGACGGCCGAGAGCACGAACGTTCTTTTCCGCACGCAGACGGCCGACGAAGCCAAGGACGATCTCTTGGTCGTCAGCTTTGCGAGTTCGTTTGGCGGGTGAAAGCATATCGATGTCAACGCCGCGTCTTAGGAGAAACGACGGCCGCTTGGTCATTCGTCCGATCTCATCGACGAGATCCTGATTCGGGGCGAGTTGCATCTGAGCGAGGAAGTAGAGCTTCATCAAGCCGAACATCGTCGTTCGCTCGATGGCGTGGCCGAGTTTTTTCGTCAGCGAAGAGGGAAGCCAGCGGAAAAGGCTGAGTAGTCGTTCGGCGGCGTATTCGTGTGTGTTGGTGTGCCAGGTC
>JBBRUA010000210.1:0-5650 GCA_038248245.1 Pyrinomonadales bacterium
ATTGGGAAGTTGGGTCGTGCTGCAAAATTTTCGCAGCGCATCGCCCGACATTACTAAAAACAATCAAAATACCATCGTCGCCCCACCCGTCGTTGTAACGCCGGTGGCGTCACCCTCACCCGTTGAACCTATCGGAAACAACCAGAGTGACCTGGGAAATGCGGTGAACGGCTCGAACGCTAGTGTGGAGATCGATCAGCCGCAAAAGCCGACTCCCATACCCGCTCAGACACCTCGGCAGAAAACGCCTCCGCCAAATGTAGCCGTGACAAATCCGGTCTTGGCTCTGTTTGCCGGAACTGTCCGTTCAGGCGGCTTAAACAGCGTATTGAATTTGTCCCGCGAAGCCAAGGCCGCAACCTTGCAGCTAAATATTGACAGTGTCGATTACCAAACCTATAGAGCAGAGTTGACCGATGCGGACGGGAATGTAGAGTTTCAAAGGGGCAATTTGAAAATCCGCAAAAAACAAATAAATTTCAACATTCCCGCTAAAAACCTAAAACGCGGCGATTATATTATCAAACTCTACGGCAAGAACGACTCGGGCGAAAACGAATCCGTCGCCGACTTTCAGTTCCGTGTGACTCAATAGAAACACACTCCAGTTGATTGAATTTTGAGACGGCTTCGGCCGTCTTTTTTTGTCTTCAATTTCAAAAGAGAAATGTTTTCCCCCTTTTAAGCACTATCTTTGAATACGAGTATTAGAACGAACTAAGCGGAGGTAATAAACGATGAAAAGGGATTTACTATTTGGATTGGCAACGATTTTATTTTTTGCAAACATCGGCGCGGCCCAGTTTCCGAAGATAAAGGTTCTAAATATTAAGACGACTAAGTCACCGACAACAGCGGATGAAGTTAAAAATAAGACTAGTATGTCCGCAGGGAAAAATCGGCAGATGGTGATAGATGATGGTTTTACGTTTTTTGATGCGAAACCGGTGGAAGAATACAGCGAAAAATACCGAGGCCAGGTCGCCAAAGGCTGGACGATGACCGCACATCTTCGGGTGTTCGGAACTTATCCGAAGAATAGCGGCTTTAATGTCGTTGTTAGTAAAAATGGCAAAGCTTTGAGCAAAATGTATTGCGAAGGCAAGACTTATCGTAAAGCGGAAGATGCTTCGCCGAATGCAAAAACTTCGCCCGACGATGATTATATGATGACATCTCCGAGCGACGGCTGTTTTGATGCCACAAAATTGGTCGCCGAATCGGGAAATTTCGATGTGCAGATTTTTGCGGTGAATGGCGATACGGACGAAGAAAAACTTTTGCGAACCTACAAGATCGAGGTGAAAGAGGCCAAGAAAATTCGTCCCGGCAACGTTCCTGGCGTGACCGATTTTTTCATCCAACGCCACGCCGAAGCTCCGGCAAGCATCTTGTATCTGAGACCTGACGGCGATTCGAACAGTATCAAACACAACTACCAGAACAAAGGCGGCGGCAGCACACTTAAAGGCAACGTGGACATATATTTCAATGTCGCGATTCCCAAAAGCGCAATAGGCTTCTCAGGTGTTCCGTATGTTCGATGTTCGGTCAACGGCGAGAGCCTTACGTTTGAGAATAATGGTCAGATCAATGACGCCTCGGTTCGCGGCGACACGGTTCAATGGGAACGCAATGCAAAACCGACACAGTATTTTGGATTCTATCAATACTGGGTAAATCTTCCGATCTTATGGAAACATCGAGGTCAAAGTCCGAACCCGAATATGGAGCGAAAAGCCGGAAATTGGGAATGCGAACTCCGCAACAAAAATGAAACCATCCGCAAATTCAAATGGACGGTCGGCGGCGACGGTTTTCCGGTCGAACACGCCGAACAGAAGACCGGCAACATCAATCTGCATTGGGGAGCATATCTGATCGAAACGGAATTTCCGTCAACAGAGAACTCTATCGAAGAGCGCCTCGTGCCGATGCCGAATGCCGGGCTATTTTACGGAATTCCCTGGAAAACCCAAGAAGGAAAGAAGATGGCGGCAAGTGTTCCGAAGGTCGGCGAGCCTTATTTCGTTCAATAAATCTAAATTTTTCCCATCTTTTGCATTAAGTTTTAAGGAGAAAAAAAATGAAATTAACGATCAAATTATTTATTTTAGTGTTGGCTCTAAGTACCGTAGCTTTGGCTCAAACCGGGACGGCCGTGAAAGTTATATCGCTGACGATGCCAGCCGATCCGGTTGCGGGCGGTGAAATAACAGGAAGTATAAAGGACGGACAGGCGATCCCGTTACGATGGGCTGAGAGCAGTCAGGTTGCATGTTTTCCGGGTACACGCTTTGAGATGTTCACCGGCAATCATGTTTTTTATCGCGTGACGTTGCCGGCGGCCTCGTCGATGACGATCACAATGACCCCAAAAGACGGAGCGGCGATCAATATGTACGCCCTGAGGCAGGGCAGCAATCCCAACGATCAACCTGTTCCGCCAAATGTTCAACGAGCCATTTCGTGTGAGGCAAAATATCCGATCTACGCAAATCTTCCCGGCGGTCGAGTGGCAAAGAACAAGGACGATGGGATCCGTAAGATCGAGTATATTTCCGTCAACTCGTCATACAGCATCCTGATCGGAGTGGCCGGTGCCAAAGGCCTGACCAAAGGTGATTTTAAGCTTAATGTAACGATAAAGCCGCGATAGTTTCCGACATGTATTGATCATGATGTTATGAGAATTCCAAACAAAAAACAGTGTTCCATCCTCTGTGCCCTGGCATTTGTTTTGGTCGCCGGAGCCGGCTGTAACTTCAATTTTTCGGTCGGAGTACCAAAGGAGCCGACAGGCGACGAGGTTCAAAAGCTGGTCATTGCTACAATGGCGGATTTCACAGCATCTCTGGAGAAGGACGATTTTGAGATCCTTAGAAAGAATGTGTCAATTAATCTTCGGCAACAGGCAAGCGCTAATCAATTTAGAAAGGCTTTCAGTTTCTATATCGAAAACAAGGGTGCCGCCATTCCTCTTTTTCGGGAAACTCAGTCTGTTCAGCCAACCATTACCACGCAGAAAATTAGGAAAGAGACCGGTACCTACGTTTTGGAAACCGTGGGAAGTTTTGCGGCGAGCGAGACCGAAATAAACTTCCAACTGAATTATTTGCGCGAGGACGGTAAATGGAAACTTCTCAAAATTGATATCAAGACCTGAACGACGGGGAAATTTGACTCAAACCCATATTTAGTAGAAAGTACCGATAAATGACAATATCGGGAATTCTTTGTCAGTACAGGAAAAAACGCCCCCTCAAGACAACGATAGCGTTGGAACTGTTGGTGGTCGTTTTTTTATTTTGCGCGAATGCTTTTTCCCAAGAACAGCCATCCGTTCTATCTCCTGCGCAACCTCAACGGTCTGAGATCAGGGACGGCAAACCAAAACAGTTCACGATTCAATTGCTGGCCGATCAGACAGCGACAGTCGAAGTTGACCAGTCCGAGGCCGACGTGACGCTCACCTCTTACGATCCTGCAGGCAACAAAATGCTCGAGTGGGGACTCCCGCTTGGCCGTGTGGGAAATGAGACGATCCTCGTCGTTGCACAAGCAGCGGGCAATTACCGCATAGATGTCTCCACTGGAAATCGCCATGCCTTGGCGGGAAAGTTTGTAATTCGGGTCAATGAGATACGTCCGACAAATGAAGAAGACCGAGTAAAGCATCGAGCTGCCGCGGAAATTACGCAGCTCATCGGTCAAGTCGATCGGCTCAAAGATAACGAGACCGTTGCGTCATATCGAAAGGTAGTCGAAATCTGGCAAAAGGTAGTCGAGCTCTCGAAGGTCAAAAAAGACAAGGTGGCTGAAGCCCGGGCTCTGCATTCAATGGGAAATGTGTTTCTGGATTTTGGTGAAATTCAGCGAGCTCTCGATGTGAATCTGCGGGTTCTGCAGATGTGGCGTGAGCAGAAGAATCGGCGTTTTGAACTTGTAGTCGCGGGACGCATTGGAAACATCTGGAATCAGACCGGGGAATACGAAAAAGGTCTCGCCATCAACAAGGATGTGCTGGAGATCGCACGAGAGATCGGCAGCAAATCGAACGAGGCGCTCGCTATCGGAAACATCGGCTTGTCTTATCTTGCTCTTGGCCGGCCCGAAACGGCGATCGCATATTTTGAGAAGGCATTACCCTTATACGAAGAGCTGAAGATACCGCTGTTTGAGCCGCAAATATTAAATAATCTCGGCCGGGCGCATATCGCATTGAATAATTACACGCAGGGTGTCAAATACCTTGAGGATGCCTTGGATATGCAGGAAAGGGTCGGCTACCGGATCGACTCGCCGCCATTCTACATCGTTTTGGGGAAGCTGTATCTGGAAACTGGCGAAACGGACAAGGCCTACCAACTCTTTCAAACCGCCAACTCACTGGCAAACCAAACGGGTACGTTGAGATATGCGGTTCAGTCTTTGTACTACTTGGCGCTAGTCGAGAGAGGTCGCGGGAATTTAGCCAAAGCGGTCGAGGATCTTGAGATCGGTTTGAAATTGATCGAAAAGATACGAGGCGAGATACGAAACAAAGACCTGCGAACCGGCTATTTTGCGACCGTGCAAAATTTCTACGAACTTTATACCGATCTGTTGATCGAGCGGTCAAGAAAAGAGGAAAAGGCGGACGACGTCGAACTTGCCTTTGAGATGAGCGAACGTTCGCGTTCGCGAAGTTTGATCGATCTGCTTCAGGAGGCAAAGGTTGATCTCAAAAAGGGCATCGAGCCGAGATTACTGGAAAAGCAACGGGAGCTAAACGAGGAGATCAATAACAAATATCGGATTCGGGAAGCTCTTCAGACGCGCAACTCGACGCTCAAGCAAGTAGAAGAAATTAATGAGCAGATAAAGGAACTCGAGATCCAGGCGGAAACCCTAAATGTCGAGATCGGTCAGAAAAATCCGCGTCTGGCAGACCTGCGAAGTGCTACACCGGCGACGACCAGGGATATTCAAGGCCTGCTCGACGATGAAACGGTCCTGCTCGAATACAAATTAGGCTCAAAGAGAAGTTTCGTGTGGCTCGTAACTCAGAACTCGATCGAAGTTTTTGAACTGCCGAACCGCCAAAACATCGAAGAAAAGGCAAGGTTGTTTTATGACCTCATTGTTGCCGATAAACGGAATAACCTGCCAAGGCGGTTAGAAGTTTCAAAGGCACTAAGCACTATCCTGCTCGCACCTGTCGCCAACCAGATAGCGGGTAAGCGTATCGCCATAGTCGCCGATGGCGTCCTACAATACGCTCCTTTTTCAGCACTCGTTAGCCCGACGGCGAAGGGCCGGTTGTTGATCGAGACAAATGAGATCGTCATGTTACCCTCTGCCTCGGTTCTGGGGCATCTGCGGGCGAATCCGGTCAAGGCGCCGCAAAATGGCCCGACGATCGCAATTTTTGCTGATCCCGTTTTTGACGCCGAGGATTCAAGGATCGCCAAGGGAGCGACTGCGATCGAAAAAAACAATGCTCTCGCCGGTGCCTTGCATGATTTTCGCTTTGGCCAAACCTTGCCGCGTCTGCTCGCCTCGCGTCAGGAAGCAAAAAATATCTCGAATTTGCTCAGTAGTGATAAGGCAAAAGTTCAGATGGACTTTCAGGCAAGTCTTAAGAATATCGAAACTGCCGATCTTAGGA
>JBBRUA010000211.1:0-5617 GCA_038248245.1 Pyrinomonadales bacterium
CGTTCGTATAGCCGAGCAGCAGTTCTTCCGTATTGTTGATCCGTGTGAACCGGCCTTCGGTATCGAGTTCGTGATAAGCAACTGGAGCATTGTCGAAAAGGTCTCTGAATTTCGCCTCACTTATCCGCGATGCCTCGTCGGCCAGTTTGCGTTCGGTGATATTGGCGTGCATCACGACTACCCCGGAGATCCGATCCTCGCGTACAGGCGTGACCATCAGCTGGAACCACCGCTTCTCGGTAGTGGAATGGCAAGGATATTCGCGGATAAACTCTTCGGCCTCGCCGCGAAGCACACTGCGAATGCCGGCCGACGCGTCATGCGCTTCTTCGGCGCAGCTGCCTTGCGCATCGGTACAGACGTTGAGATAGTTCTGTCCGACGCCAAACCCTGAGTCTTTCATCCCATTGGACGTGGCGAAGCGACGCCAGGCTTCGTTTACGGAAACGACCACTCCCGTCTCGTCGAGCAGTGCGATGTGGGCGGGCAAGGCGTTGAGAATGGACGAATGTGCAGCGGCCGACGAGATCTCTTGCCTTTCGCTTTCTCGCAGTGCCTCATTCTTGTTGCCCTCGGTAGCGTTCCGGCTTAGGCCAAACATTGTCTTTTCGGATTTGATGCCCCGATCAGCGTTTAGCATCTGCATTAAGAGCCTCCTTCTTAACCGCTTCGCCCTTTTCATCGGCAGAAAGCGGACAGTCTTGTACCTGCGGGACTGTAGCGGCGATAACAACAACCGATAACAGAATCGTCGTTCTGGCAATAATTTTTAATCGTTTTGACTTCATAAATTTATTGAAGGGCCAGTCGGTAACGCGAGGAAAAGCAGGCGTACGGAAATTGCGGGCTATCCTGGGTTGGAACGATTACATTCGAATGCTCGAATTCACCACGTCAGAAAGACCCATATAGAGCAAGTGCAAAACGCGTGCCGTGAGAAGTTGCCTGCTCTAGATCAAACCGGTTATCGCTAAAAGCTTAGTTTACAGCCAGATAGAGATGTCGCAGGGATATTCGTTCTTATCGATTCGTGACGTCTGAGTGGACAAAAGGGGTTGGATTCCTAATCTCATCAGGGCATATTGCCCCGCACTTTTGCTGAAGTATGACTTAGGCGGTAATGCGCTTAGCTTTTTTCAGCGAGGAGTTCGGCAAAATCGTCTGCCGGGAGCGGTTTGCTGAAGAGGTAGCCTTGCCATTCGTCGCAATGGAGCGTATTTAGAAACTCAAGCTGCTCGGCGGTTTCGACGCCCTCGGCTACGACATCGAGGCGGAGGTTTCGGGCGAGTCCGACGATCGCGGTGACGAGCGAAGCGTCGTCGGGGTCGGTAGTTACATCGTCGATAAATGATTTGTCGATCTTGAGCACGTCGATCGGCAGGCTCTTAAGCTGAATGAGAGACGAGTAACCGGTGCCAAAATCGTCGATGGATATTTTGATGCCTAGCTTTTTTAACCCGTTAAGAGTGTTTATTGTAAGCTCTGCATTCTTCATCACGGCGCTTTCGGTCATTTCCAGATTTAGGAAAGCGGCGTCGAATCCGGTCTCGCTGATTATCTTACGAACCGAGTCAGCAAGCCCGAGATCGAACTGAGCGGCCGACACATTGACGGCGATGTGCAGTTCATAACCGGCGTCCTGCCAGATTTTTGTTTGCTTACACGCCTCGCGGAGTATCCACTCGCCGATCTGGACGATCATGCCTGTTTCTTCAGCGATCGGGATAAAATCAAGCGGCGCAATCAAACCGAGTTCGTGGTGCCGCCAGCGGATCAGAGCTTCCATCCCGACGATCTTGCCGTCGCTGTTAAGTATTTTGGGTTGGTAATGGACCTCAAGCTGGCTCTTTTCAATCGCGTGCCGCAGATCATTTTCGAGCGTTAGCCGCCTGAGCGCGGAGGCGTGCATGTCGCCAGTGAAAAACTGGTAATCGTTTGTTCCGGTATTTGTCGCGCGCGCGAGAGCGGCCCCGGCATTTTTCATCAGGGATGGGCTGTCGTCACCATCACGCGGATAAAGGCTTATCCCGATGGCAGCGGAGATGAATATCTCGTGCGTCTCGAAAACAAACGGAGCCTGCATCGCCTCAAATACCTCGCTCGTGACGAGCGTCACATCCGCGACGCCGTCCACATTCGGGAGCAATATGGCAAACTCGTCTCCCTCGAACCGGGCCGCGAGATTATCACCATCCAAACATCCGCTCAGACGCTCGGCGAATTCCTTGAGTACCTTACTGCCGAACGAATGGCCGAGCGTGTCGCGAAAATCTTTGAACCGGCCGGGGGCGATCAGCATCAATGCTGCCTGATTATCACTTCCGCCCCGGGAGATCGCCTGAGTGAGGCGATCTTCGAACAGCCTGCGGTTGGGCAGGCCGGTAAGACCGTCATAGTAAGCAGCGTAGTGGAGTTGCTTGGTGCGTTCCTCGACGAGCTGCTCAAGGTTTTCATCGTGCTCGCGTTTCTCCACGAGTAACGTCCGATGCCCAAGAGCACGACGGACGGCCATCTCGACATGGTCGAGATCAAACGGCTTTTTGATAAAGTCGAACGCACCGGCGCGAATGGCGTCGATCGCGCTGTCGATCGTTTGGTTGCCGCTGATCATCATCGTCACAATGTCAGGCGAAAATGCAGAAACCTTCGGGATCAGCTCAAGGCCGCTCATTCCCGGCATATTTATGTCGCTAATGACGAGATCGGGAAGATGTTTTTCGAGCAGCCGAAGAGCTTCGGCACCCGACGAAGCCGTGAAGCACGTGTTCTCGGCACTCAGGACCGCCACCAGAAGGTCACGAACGGCGTCGTCGTCGTCAACTATCAGTATTTTGGGGCCACGTTTGTCCTGATCTACCATTCGTTAAAGCTCCTTCCCTGTCTCAAAAACGTCCTTTACCTTACGGGCCAGTGCTTCCGTCGTGAACGGTTTTTGAATAAAGCTGGACGCAGAACTTATCACACCGTGTCGGACAACGGCGTCGTCTGTGTAGCCGGACGTGAACAGCACGAGCATCTGAGGCCAGCTCAGAGATATCTTTTCCGCTAGTTCGCGTCCGCCCATCTCGGGCATGACAACGTCGGTTATTAGCAGATCAATGTGCCCCGGATGATTCTCACAGATCGCGATCGCGTCTTTCCCATTGGCGGCTTCGAGGACAGTGTAACCGCACATCTCCAGTATTTGCAGCGTGAGTCTTCGAACGATCTCTTCGTCCTCCACCAGCAAGATCGTCTCGGTTCCCTTTGGCAGTTCATCGGACAGGTCGGCGGTCTCGGCCTCTTCCAAAGGTTCCATGACCCGCGGCAGGTAGATCGTAAACGTTGTCCCGATCCCCTGTTCGCTGTAAATCATTATGTGGCCGTTGCTTTGCTTTACTATGCCGTAAACCATTGCCAGCCCAAGCCCTGTGCCCTCGCCTGTTGCTTTTGTGGTAAAGAACGGCTCAAAGGCCCGCTCCTGCGTTTCCGCATCCATTCCCGAGCCGTTGTCGCTGACGGTCAATTTGACATAAGCACCCGGAAGCACGCTGACGTGCTGATTTGTGTATTCCTTGTCTAGAAAGATGTTGCTCGTTTCGAATGTCAGCTTGCCGCCCTTTGGCATGGCGTCGCGGGCATTCACGGCGAGATTCATAATGATCTGCGACAACTGCCCCGGATCGGCTTTGATCTTGCCGGTCTTGGCATTAAGGACGGTGATCAGCTCAACATCCTCGCCGATCATCCGCTCGAGCAACGAGCTGGTCTCCGTGATTATCCGGTTGAGATAGACCACCTCCGGCCGCAAGATCTGCTGCCGGCTGAACGCCAGAAGCTGATTGGTCAACTCCGCCGACCTGTCACCCGCCTTTTTGATCTCCTGAATGTTTCGCCGCAGCGGATCGTCCGCTTTCATCTGCCTAAGCGTCAAATCGCTGTATCCATTGATCGCCGTCAGCATATTGTTAAAGTCGTGAGCGATGCCGCCTGCGAGGCGTCCGACCGACTCAAGCTTCTGTGCCTGGCGGAGCTGTTCTTCAAGCGATTTATGCCCTGTGATGTCTTGGATAGAGCCTTCATAATAGAGGAGTGTGCCGCTTTCGTCGTGGATCGTGCGAATATTCTCGGCCGTCCAGATCCGGCTTAAGTCTTTACGATAAACCTCACACTCGAAACCCGTCACGAAACCGTCATCCTCGAGCATTTTTCTAAGTTCATCGCGGCAGTCCGGATCCACGTAATGCAGAGCCCCAATGTCGATCCGTTGTAATATCAATTCCTCCGGCGATTCGTAACCGAACATCTCAGCCAACGCCGGATTAACCACGGTGAATTCTCCGTCAGGTGTCGATTGGAAAAGGCCGTCAACCGCATTCTCGAAAATGCTCCGGTACTTTTCTTCCGCAAGTCTAAGGGCTTTTTCCCCCACCTTTCGCTCGGTGACATCGCGTCCAATGCCCTGAATCCCGACGGCAGCTCCGTCGCTGTAGATCAAGGTCGTACTGACCTCGAGGGTTATCCGGCGGCCATCCTTCGTCAAATTATCCATTTCATACGAGGTGCCTGCGACACCGACTAGTTTCAGGTCGGTCAATTCTTTCGCCCGTCCCAACTCTTCGGGAGCGACTACCTGGCTCATGTTCAGCTCCAGGAATTCCTCTCGTGAGTAACCGAACAGTTTCTGACCCGCCGCGTTCATGGAGGTTAAGTTCCCGTCCATGTCCCGCGTGTAGATGATGTCATACGCATTCTCGACGAGATCGCGATAGCGCTGTTCGCTTTGTATCAAGTTTTCCTGAGCAAGTTTACGTTCCGTAACATCGCGCAGAATTCCTTGATGAAATGCGATGTTTCCTTTTTCGTCGTATTTATATTGGCCGCGATCTTCTACCCAGATCTCGGAACCATCTTTCCGGCGCATTCGAAACACTTCGGATTCGTCCAAATCCTCGTCCAAAGTCCGGCTCTTTCTCTCTTCGGGGGAAAAATATAGATCTCGCGTAACGTCAACTTTCAGCATCTCTTCCCGGCTCGAATAGCCGAACATTTCTACCATTGCTGGATTCATATCCAGCAAGTGTCCATCCGGAGTGCTGTAATAGAATCCGTCCTTCATCTGATGGAACAAAAGACGGAGCCGCTCCTCTGACTCCTGCTGTGACGCCTCGGCTAACGTGCGAGCCGTAATATCGTGACAGGTGCCGACGGCTGTCACCGGTACATCTTCCGCGTCGCGGAGTATCTCCCATTGCTCATTGACAAATTTTATGCGGCCGTCCGGCATCAGGAGTCTATGCTTTATTGAACAACTCGAATGTTTCGCAGTCGAATCGACAACCGCCTTGGCAACGGCTGCTCGGTCATCCGGATGTACAAGCCGCAGAAAGCCCAGGTAAGTCGGTCGAAAGCTATCGCCGTCCTTTTCGAATATTCGATACGTTTCCTCCGACCAGATCAGGTGCCTCGTCGAAAGATCCATTTCCCAACTGCCCAATCTCGCCACTTTCTGAGCGCGCTCCATGTGCTCGCGGCTCTTGCTCAGTTCGGCTTGCGCTTGTTTATTCGCGGTCATGTCACGAGTGATACCGAGGACGGCCTCGACCTCGCCGCGATCATTTCGAAACGGCACAGCTTC
>JBBRUA010000212.1:0-5599 GCA_038248245.1 Pyrinomonadales bacterium
CCTCTTCTTCGAAAACAAGATGATCAAAAACGAGGTCAAGCAGATCGCCGATCCCTGTTCCGTGCTCAGCGGAAATGGGGGACATTTGAAAGCCAAATTGATAGAATTCGCCAGCCTCATTTTCGACCGTTTTCGACTCGACCTTATTTGCCGCAATGATGATCGGTTTGCCGGTATTTCGCAGCAAAACTCCAAGTTCCTCGTCGAGCGGCGTCACGCCTGCTCTTGAGTCAAGAACCCAAATAATAGCTACTGATTCATCGATCGCATGCGATGCCTGCTTGAAAATATTCGAAGGGATTATCGCGTCATCATCCGGCACAATCCCGCCGGTATCTACGAGCCGAAACGTCTCGGCCTTCCAGTCGACCTCACCGAACATCCGATCGCGCGTAATGCCGGGTTCGTCGCCGACAATTGCTTTACGGGCACCGACCAGGCGGTTAAAAAGTGTTGATTTCCCGACATTCGGGCGGCCAATAATGGCAACTAACGGAGCTTTCATTGTTAGTAAGCATAGTAGATATTGGCTCGGGATGCATCTTCACGAAAAAAGGCCCCGCCAAACAACTGCTTGACAGGGCCGAGGATGAATCAAAAATTCGGATTAGTCGATCGCGATCTGGAGGATCGCACCGATCACCGCACTTAGGATCGAGTACTTGCCATTTGAATAACGTCCGTACTGATTTCGGCTGTAATAGCCGTCCTGATAACCTCGTCTGAAGCCTTCGCGGAAGTAATGATTGTAGTCTTCCATTGAAACGTAATAGCTGTCATAGCCGAAAGCGGCGTCTTCGTAGCCATACGAATTCTGATAGTCGAAATTCCAATTATCCTGACGGTCAGCCTGTCCAGCGTAGAAACCTTCTTCGTAACCGCTGTTTACGGCATCACGCAGCATCTGCGCGCCATATTGACTGGTGTAATAGTAATTCCCGCCGCGATTGAACCGATAATTATTGTAGTAATTATCGTAATACTGTGCCTGCTGCAGACGGATCTGATCTCTTCTTACACGATCCCAATATCGCTGCTGGTAGCGTGCATAGGCGTTGCGTCGTTGCTGTTGGAGTTGACGAGAACGACTTTTCTCGATCGTTTGCCAGTTCTGTCCCCAGTGATTGTTGTACTGGTTGTAACGCTGACGCTGCAACTGCTGCTGCTGATTGCGGTCGATTCGCTGTTTTCTCTGTCCTTGATTTCCCTGCTCCCGAACCTGTCGTCCGGTCTGTTGCGACCAGACATTCCGGTCATTCTGCTGACGCGCACCGTTGTTTCGCTGTTCCTGGTCCTGAATCTGACGGCGTTGCTGCTGTCGGCCGAGTTCGTCGCGCTGACGTTGGTCGTTCTGCTGCTGTTGCCATACGTTCCTATCGTTTTGTTGGCGAACCGTATTCTGCTGATCCTGAACCTGCCGGCGATCACGTGATTGGCGAATTTGCTCGTCACGCTGACGCTGGCCATTCTGTTGCTGTTGTTGCTGACGAGAAGTATCTTGGATCTGACGCTGCTGGCGAGCCTGTCGGATCTGATCGTTCTGCTGTCGCTGTTGTTGTTGCTGCTGTTGCTGTTGCTGTTGCTGTCTAGAATTATCCTCGATCTGACGTTGCTGGCGGGCCTGTCGGATCTGTTCGTTCTGCTGCTGCCGCTGTTCTTGTCGTTGCTGGCGCGAATCGTCCTGCACCTTACGACGCTGTTGTTGTTGCGGTTGCTGTACAGGCTGCTGTTCAGGCTGCTGAGCCTGAGCAGGCGGTTGTGAACGCTGTTCGCGACTGCCGCGTTGCTCGTTTTGTTGTACGTCCTGAACATCTCTGCCGCGTGAGCGCTGTGCACTCGCATCGACTGCCAGAAAAGCTCCGATCGCGCCGACCGAAACTATTGAGACAACAAAGCGTTTTGTATAATTTTTTTTCATTTCACACCCCTCTTTGTATTATCAAAGGGCGAATATTGATTCGTCCTACATAGATTGGGGGCAATTGGCGTTCCAATAAAAAAGCCTCGCAAATACAGCATATTTAACGGGAGAGCGTGGAAAAGGGATACTAAATCGTTGATTAAAATACCAAATCGTTAGCCTTTTAGGAAGTCATACGTAATATGTACCTGCAGTAGTCCGTTAAGTAATTCGGGACGGACAGCGACAGCTTTCATCTTTAGATTTCCCGCATTCGGGACTGGAACTCCGAAAGAAATCTTCTCGAGATTTATTATCTCGATCGGGTTAAGCTTTTTGTCGATCGAACCTTGGATCAGTTTCGCGATCACGGTTCCGCCTATGCCGCCAGTCCCATTCAAATTTACATTTAGGACACGAGCCCGACCAACTAATCTCTGTGTTCCCTGATCGAACTCAAGGTCAACGTTCGTCTCCGCCCAGCCTGCAAACTCAACACAACCAATAAATGGCGGAGCGTAGTTTCCGGAAAAAGCAAGCGGAACAAAAACCTTACCTTCGCGGAATCTGACGGCGGTTCTAATTCCGTTCATTTCACGCAGCAATTTAACGGTCTCTGCGCACGGCGGTTTCGCCTCGTTCGTTCGCTTACTCGCATTTCCCTCAACGAACCCAAACACATTCTTGACCGGCGACGGCCCAAACCCAAGCTGCTTCGATTGATCGATACGGTAATTATCATTTTTGGCGATCGAAAACTCCGGCGGGTCAAAATTCTGAAACGTCGAATCGAGCAAAGCATCAAAAAATGCTTCGTTAAGCCCTATCGTTATCTCTGCGCGCTGAGCAGTCGACGTTGAGACAAATAAAAATAGTGAGAAGAAAATAGCGAAGAAGTATTTATGCATCGTTAGTTTTATCGCCTTTCAAATAAAAGTATATCGATTCCTTGAGATGTTAAATGTCCGCGTTATGTTGTTCTGCGTTTTCGCTACAATCCACTACGAACGACGTCATGAAGTCTCAGCAATCCAACGCACCTTCCATCTTCACTTGTGACAGGCAGAACTGAGATCTGCGACGGCCTGTCCTCCATCAACCGCAAAGCTTCGTAAGCGAGCATTTCGGGAAAAGCGGCAGTTGGTGCGGCTGTCATCATTGTTTCGGCGGTAAGGTCGGAGAAATTTTCCGGCAAAGTTCGCTCAATTGTCCGTCGCAGATCGCCGTCAGTGACAATTCCGAGCAACATTAGTTCTTCATCGACAACATTTACCGCTCCCAGCGAGTATCCGGAGATAGCCTTCACAACTTCGAGCCAACCAGCCGATAGCGAAATATTCGGGCTTTCGTGCATCAGATCTCTTACAGTAAATGTCAGGCGCTTGCCGAGGCGTCCGGCGGGGTGATTTGCGGCAAAATCAGTTTCGGTAAGCCCTTTCGATTCCATGAGGACCATTGAGATCGCATCGCCTAAAGCTAAGGCAACCGTTGTCGAGGCGGTCGGTGCCAGATTTAGCGGGCACGCCTCCTTATCGACCGAAGCATCGAGCACCACATCGGCATTTCGTCCTAAAGTAGAATCGACATTGCCGACGATAGCGATAACCGAAACATTGCGTTGCCGAAAGGTTGGTAAGATTGCCAGAATTTCATCGGTCTCGCCGGAATTGCTTAGAGCAATAACGACATCACCTTCAGCAACAACTCCGAGACCGCCGTGCAAGGCGTCGGACGGATGCAAAAACACCGCCATCGTTCCAGTGCTCGTCATTGTCTGCGAGATCTTCTGAGCGATCACTCCCGACTTACCGACACCGGTCACGAGCACCTTTCCGGAACATGTCCCTACTAGTTCGAGAGCCCTATCGACACCGATTCCATCCAGCACCTCCGCTGCACGCTCGATAGCATCCGCCTCGATCCGCAAAACCTGCCTAACTTTTTCTGAATTTGAACTCATTTTCCGATCCGATTGTCGATTCTAGCATAGGAACATCGATTATCGATCGGAACTTACCTTAAGCCTTTATCCCTATACCATGGCGTTTTAAGGCGAAGTAGATTCGCCATCGTCCGAGTTGGATTTAGAAGAATTCTTGAGAAAGCTTTCAAATAAAAATTTTGCGAGTAGCGTTCAATTTTTTTGATGACATATCTGTCTAGGGCGTCTTCGGTAACAAGCATGGCAATGCCGCCGGTTGGGGTCATTACGATATCGACGTAGGTTTGTTTGCCCGAAAGACCGACGTTTCCGATGGATGCCTGGCTGATCGGGCCGATTTCGAACTGAGTACTCCAAGCTGCCACCCAAGCCAAGGCTTTTGCTCGGCTCGTCCAATACTCTTTCGTATTGCCTATCTGAACCCCTTTTCCTTTTGGATCGTTTTGAACCTGTATAAACCCGGTAAAAGAACCCTGCATAGGATGAGCGATGTAGTTTGTGAACGCCCGACCACCGTCTTCCCAACCATGCAGAGATTTGACAGAGCGGAAGTAATCTTTGATAAACGGCCCTTTGAGTGCCTGGCGGGTCTTTGGTTGCGTCAGAGCATATCCATGTTGAATACCGAGAAAGACCATAGATTGCTTTATCGCTGACGACCAATCAAAACTCTGATCATCATCATCGTTTGCCGATTTTGATTCGTCGGACTTTTTAACTGACTCCGGATGAGCAATTAGGGGGTTGAGCGAAAAAGGTGCATGTTTAAGAAAAGTCGCTTTAACCGCTCCCGCTTTTTCGATAGACTCGATCTTTTTTTCTCCGCGTACAACGGCTTGTTCCACTGTTATATTTTCTTTGAATTCAGCCTCCACCAAGGCCGGATGATCGAGACCGAGGTTTCTCTGAGCCAATGCGACCGAACTAAGAGTCAAAACAAAACTTACGACGAAGAAAATTGAACGATTTTTATACATGATTTGGATTTACGGACTTTAGAAAGTTTAGGTTACAAAACTTTACCAGGATTCTTACTTCGTTGGCGAACATATCTGAACTGTTTGATCAAAGTGAGGTTTAAGTAAGGTACAGCACTTTAGGGCTACGACTTGTATTGTAGAATAATTTCGCGAGTTCAATCTATATATGAATAAAGGAAGCTTAATTTCTCTCACGCCTCGCGGGCTTTATTGTAAGCAGGGAGATTTTTACATTGATCCGTGGCTCCCGGTAGACAAGGCGGTCGTTACGCATGCCCACGCCGATCACGCTTATCGCGGCAGCAAAAACTATCTTGTCGCGACCGAAGGTGAGTCGCTGGCACGCATCCGCCTAGACCCCGGATCTACGATTTCCAGCCAGAAATACGGAGCAGTGACCGAAATGAATGGCGTAAAGCTTTCGTTTCATCCGGCCGGGCATATCCTGGGTTCCGCTCAGGTTCGCGTTGAATATAAGGGCGAGATTTGGGTCGCTTCCGGTGATTATAAATTGACGCCGGATCCGACGTGTGCTCCATTCGAACCAGTAAAGTGCCATTATTTTATTTCCGAAGCCACCTTTGGCCTTCCAATCTACACTTGGCCTTCCCCAAAGTCGGTTTTCGCCGGTATCGATGAATGGTGGCGGCTTAACCGCGAGAATGGCAAGGCATCTGTTATATTCGCGTACTCACTTGGCAAGGCCCAGCGCGTCTTAAATGGCGTGGATCGGTCGATCGGGCCCATATTTACACACGGTTCCGTGGAAAGGTTGAC
>JBBRUA010000213.1:0-5552 GCA_038248245.1 Pyrinomonadales bacterium
AACGACCGATTCTTACCTGACAAGGCGATCGACGTTATCGATGAGGTCGGTGCCGCGGTCAGGTTGATGCCCGCGAGCAAACGACCAAAAAAGGTCAGCGTTCAGATGGTCGAAAACACCATCGCCCGCATGGCAAAGATCCCGCCGAAAACTGTCGTGGCAGATGAAAAGCAGCGGCTTAAAACACTTCGTGACGATATTAAGAAGGCGATCTTCGGACAGGACGAGGCGATCGACGCGATCGTTGATGCGATCCAGATCTCGCGTGCCGGTCTCGGAGCTCAAACGAAACCGGTCGGCTCATTTCTATTTTCCGGACCGACTGGAGTCGGCAAGACCGAAGTTTCAAAGCAACTCGCCGAAACGCTCGGCGTCGAATTTATCCGCTTTGACATGAGCGAATATACCGAGCCGCATACCGTTTCGCGCCTTATCGGAGCTCCGCCGGGATACGTCGGATTTGATCAGGGCGGTTTGCTAACCGAGGCGATAATGCGCACCCCGCACGCCGTTCTCGTTTTAGACGAGATCGAAAAGGCACATCCGAATCTTTTCAATCTGCTGCTGCAGGTGATGGATTCGGCGACGCTCACCGACAATAACGGCAAAAAAGCCGATTTCCGCAACGTCATTCTTATAATGACGACCAACGCCGGAGCCCGCGAGCTGTCGTCCGGCGGCATGGGATTCCGCAATTCAGCTGATACCAAAGGTAACGCGAAAGGCGTCATCGAACGAACGTTCACCCCCGAATTCCGTAATCGCCTCGACGCCTGGGTGCCGTTCAAGGCACTCGATATCGAGGTCATCAAGCTGATCGTCGATAAATTTATCAACGAACTGAACGGCCAGCTCGCCGAGAAACGCGTCCTCGTAAAACTCACTGAAGCCGCTCGCGAATGGCTGGCAATAAACGGCTTCGACGCCCGCTACGGGGCCCGCCCGATGTCACGCCTCATCCACGAGAAGATCAAACAACCCTTGGCAAACGAAATTCTCTTCGGCAAACTAACCAACGGCGGCAGCGCAATTGTCGATGTTTCCAATGAAGATCTCATTCTCAATTTTTGAGTATCTTCACGATCGCAGATCAAGAGTCCGTTAGTTGCACAAGCCCGAACGTTAGTAAGGGCGTGAATGTAAAACTTAACCAATGGCAAAAGATGTACGCACCGAAAGTCCATTTTGGCTGATGAAGAACGGGTTTCTCGAACCCTATTTTTCGTTGACCGAAGATCTGAAGACTGATTTTGTGATCGTTGGCGGCGGTATTTCGGGGGCTTTGCTGGCGTGGACGTTGGTTGGCAAAGGTGCGTCGGTCGTCCTCGTCGATCGGCGTCACATGGCGATGGGCAGCACCTCGGCGAGTACGGCCTTGCTGCAGTACGACATTGACCGTCCGCTTCATGAACTGATCGATCTGCTTGGCGAGAGGACCGCCGTCAGAGCCTACGAGTTAAGCCTTAACGCATTAAAAGATCTGATAAAACTCGCTCCTAAACTCAAGATCGACAACGAACTAGAGCTCCGCCCGAGTTTCCGCTTCGCGAGCCTCAAAAAGGATGTCGGGTTTATTGAAAAGGAATTTGAGGTCCGAAAAAATTTTGGTTTCGATGTCGAGCTGTGGGATGAAAAACAGGTCGCCGATCACTTCCCGTTCTCTTCTCCGGCTGCACTTTCGACCCGCCCGAGTGCGACGGTCGACCCGTATCGGCTGACCCACGGTTTGCTGCAGGACGCAGGTAAAACGGGAGCGAAGATCTTCGATAAAACCGATGTAAAGGAAATCGAGCGTCTTGCCAGAAGCGTCGTTGTCCACACGTCGACCGGACATAAGATCAACGCGAAGAAGGTGATCATCGCCTGCGGATATGAGACGGTCGACTACATACCGCGCAAGCTGGCATCGCTCAGTTCAAGCTATGCATTGGTGAGCGAGCCTTTGCCGAATAAGAATATCTGGTTCGAGAATTGTACGTTTTGGAATACCGCCGACCCATACATCTACGGGCGGACGACGACCGATAACCGCATCATATTCGGCGGCGAGGACGAACCATTCTACGACCCGAAGAAGCGGGATAAGCTGTTGCCCGAGAAAACAAAAAAATTAACGGAAATGTTTGTAAAAATGTTTCCCGATCTTCCATTCAAGGTCGATTACAGTTGGGCCGGCACTTTCATCGATACAAATGACGGCCTGCCATACATCGGCGGTATCAAACAACTGCCGCACACATATTTCGCCCTCGGCTACGGCGGAAACGGAATAACTTTCAGCCAGCTCTCCGCGGACATTCTTTCCGATCTGTTGCTTGGCAAAAAGAATAAAGACGCCGAGATATTTTCCTTTGACCGCTCCACCGACTGATGTGCGTCCACTCGGATCTTAAAGGAGCTCGGGCTATTTCTTTTTGCGATCGCCGTTTCTTAGCGTGACGAGGATCGCGTCGCCCACCTTTCGCTCGCCCTCTTTATCTGAAGGCTTATTAACGATCTTTCCGTCCACAAACATCGTCGTCGAACCGCCGCCGTCCAGATTCATTGCGTCGGTCGCCCCTAGGCTCAGCAAGTACTCCGCCAGATCCTGCAAACCGATCCCGCCACTAGCCTCGCTCCGCCCATCGACCGTTATCATCAATAACTTACCATCTTTTAGTTTAGCGACAGCAGTACGCGGATGACGCGTTTCGACAAATGATTTGGAGGATTTTTCCTGCTCCCATGTGATGTCGATCTTGCTGTTTTTGATGAGTTGGGGAACACCATTTGTGATGTCGACCGTCCTGTCTACGGTGAATTGACCACCATCCAGTAGGATCGGGTTGCGTATTCGTATTTTGATATCCTTGCTGTCCCGTTTGCCCAATCGTTCCAGTCTGCTCCTAACAACGTCATCCTCGCTCGAATACTCTGGACCAAAAGACATGACAAATCCGTCGCGTGGAATCATCGAGCTACTCGCACCGTCTGTGCTTACGATTCGTCGGCACACGATATCGCGAAAGCTTCCGCGAAGTTTTCCGTACTTGCAGCGGCTGAGAATTATTTCGGTTCCCTCTGATGCAGTGCGGGTTGAGGCACCGAAGGCTGGCGTAAACAATACCGCCTCATTGGGCTTTCGTTCACGGTTTATGCCGGATAGTTCAAATTGGTGAAAACCTTTCTCGTCATCGCCGATTTGAACGTCGGCGTACGCACTGACGCGATTGAAGAAAACCGCCGTGTTGCGTTTCTGACTCTGGATGACTATCGCGATCCGGGAGTTCGTGCTTTCGCTCAAGAGTGTTCCGTCAATCATCAACACTCCAACCGCATCTCCAGCCCACACACTTTTATCCAACCTAAAAAATCCCGCATTGATCGCCGCAAAGGCTCCGTGGCGTGCGGCTATCGACGAAGTTTTCTCCGTTCCGATGGCGGCGTCCATGGCGTGGTGGACGTCGAGGCGGACCTTTTTGAGGTCGAGCCGGAGCAAATTCATTTGGACCACCTTGCCGCTGATCTCTCTTGTCACCTCGGCATATTCGACGCCGTCTTTGAGCGTCTTAAAATCCTGAGCAAGAGTTGAACCACAGAGGACAAAGAGAGCACTGAGGAGAGAGAGTTGATATTTAAGAATAGTTTTCATTATCGTTCCTCGCGGCTCGCCGCTCTATTTGCGGAGAAGCTTGCTTCTCCGGTAAGACACCCCCGAAAATTAGCGCGGCTTGCCGCCGTTTACCGCCACTGTATCTTATGATGATCGGTTACTAATGGCTCATTTTCCAGAGCTTTATTCTGCCACAGTCTCGAACTCGAAAAGGTATAGTCGTTCGGATGCTCGACCAATCCCGCTCGAACCGGATTTCGGTGAATATAGTTAACCTTTTGCATAAACGCATCTTCGCCAGTTATCCTCAAGGCGTTCGGATGGTGTTGATAGACCGAATATTTCTGTGTGTCACGACGCTCGGCGACCCTTAGCTTTTGCAGAGACGAGCTATAGTCGTGCTCAGTAAGATAATTGATGACCCGTCTTGCCGAGATACCATTAAGGAAACGGAGCGTATCCTTAATATCTCGTGAATTATCTGTTAGAACGTGTGTATGGTCGAACATTATTGCATACGCGAAAATTAGTATGTTGCCGGAACGCCGGGCTTCGTCGAGAGCGGCGCACATTACTTTGGCAAGTTCTGTTTTTTGAAAGATAGGTAATCGATCGTGGGTGACCGAGGTCAGGTAATATGCTGGGTTGTCTCTTGAGATCTGAAACATACACGTTTGGTCGGCGGCAAGCCGCATTTGTATTTGTCATGGCTTCGGAGAAGCAAGCTTCTCCGCAAATAGAGCGGCAAGCCGCATAGCAAATCGTGCTAAGCAAGCGAAGAAATGGCTCTATGCAATATTCAGTTACAGCTCTGCCTCCTTTATAATACTTATCAATGCGGATCAATGAAAGGGTTATTCAGCTTAACGACAAACCGGTAAACGCCGAAGCACGTTATGTGCTGTATTGGATGCAGATGTATAAGCGGGTGGACAACAACCACTCGCTTATATACGCGATCCGGCGTGCGAATGAACTCGAGTTGCCGCTCGTCGTTTACGAAGGCCTGAAATATTACTATCCGTGGGCGAGCGACCGTCTGCATACTTTTATACTGGAGGGCGTGGAGGAAAAGCGGGCGGTATTTGAGAAACTCGGGATCAAATATGTCTTTTATCTGCAAAAGGATAAGGCCTCACCAAAACAAACCGTTGCGAAGCTCGCAAAGGATGCGGCATTGATCGTCACGGACGATTTTCCGTGTTTCATCATTCCCGAACACAACCGACGGATCGCCGAGCGAGCAGATATACCCGTTTTCGCGGTCGACTCGAACGGCGTTATTCCAATGTCGAAATTCGATAAGGAAGAATACGCTGCTTACACGATCAGGCCGAAGATCAAAAAGCTGCTCGACAACTATCTCAAACCATTGCCGTTCGAAAACGTCGATATCACGAGCGTCGGCATGGAAGTTGATTGCCCGGAAACGCTTGTGGATTCAGCCAATATCAGCAAATTGGTATCGGAATGCGACATCGATCACACCGTGCCAGCGTCAGAGCATTACCACGGCGGAACCATCGAGGGCAGAAAGCGTTTGAAAAAGTTCGTTGAGGAAATACTGCCTGATTATGACAAGGCCAGGAGCAAACCCGAGCGTGACGGCTCTTCGCGATTGTCGTCTTACTTACATTTCGGTTATCTGTCGCCGCTTGAGATCGCTCTCGCGGTACAAAAAGCAGATGCACCGCAAGATTCGATCGACGCCTATCTCGAAGAGCTGATCGTCCGCCGCGAGTTGTCCTACAACCTGACGCTGTTCAACGAAAAATACGATTCCCTCGACGCTCTCCCGGCATGGGTGCAAAAAACTATGCGTGCACATGCGGACGACGAACGCTCGCATCTTTATTCTTTAGAACAATTAGAGAGTTACCTTTTTAACGCTTTGTACGCTGATGCTCTCAGCCAAAGATTACAAAGCCTCACTATTTGGCGTAAAATCGGATGGTATCAC
>JBBRUA010000214.1:0-5535 GCA_038248245.1 Pyrinomonadales bacterium
GGACATTCCCATTTCAAGAACTGCGACATCATAACCTGCATCTTTCACGAGATTCAAAACCGTCAACGGATGCCCTAGGCCGTTGTTGTAATTCTTTATGTTACGCAAGACCTTCCGGCCCGACGCCTCGAGAACGTGGGCCGTCAATTCCTTCGCCGTCGTCTTGCCTGCACTTCCCGTTATCGCGACGACTGGCCTGTTCCACTCTCGATAAACGCCGTGTGCCAAGCTCTGAAATGCCGCGATGACATCCTCGACGAATATCAGGCGACTTTCGAATTGGCCCAGTTCCTCGGCGTGTTCCGAATAGCGGTCACGCCTTACAACGGCGGCGACCGCTCCGTTTTTCAACGCATCGGCGGCGTATTTTGTTGAATCGTCAAAATCTCCGTTAAAACCATTGGCCGAGTATTCCGGTTGCGAAAGAGCGAAAAACAAGTCACCCGCCTTAATCTCCCGCGAATCTATCACAAACGATGTGACTTCGAGGTCGGATAAAGCGGGGGCGAGCAACGGCGCGTGGCCGTTCATATATTTAATTGCAGTGTCGAGTTTCAAGTTTCTACCGATTCTCCTGTCGCGTCCGTCGTCGATGATCTATTTTTTATCTGATGTCTGGCCGTTATATTCACAGAAGGTTTGCCGCTACCGGTCTTCTTTTCGTTCGTCTTTTTAACCTCTTTTCCCTTTTTCGGAATCAATGTCTCTTTTGGCTTCACCGCGGAGCTCTTTTTATCTTGTTTCTCAGAATCTTTCGCAACCGTAGACTTCTTGGGTTCTGCCGAAGGCTTATCGGCTGGAGCCATCTTCTCGCCCACCGCGGGTCCGGTCGTCTCCGGAATATCGTCCGCAACCTGCAATTCCTTCGCCTGCGTTCCGTCAGGTTTGACGCCGAACTCAGGCAATAACTGCTCGGCTATCGACTTAAAAACAGGGGCCGCGACCATTCCTCCGTCACGAGCTCCGCTCTTTGGTTCGTCAATCACGACAGCAATCACAACCTCAGGATTTTCCGCCGGTGCCATGCCTATAAAAGACGAGATATATTTGCTCGAGTCGACTCGTTTCGAAACCGGGTCGAACTTCCAGGCCGTACCCGTTTTTCCGGCCGAGCTGTACCCATTCAATTGAGCACGTTTACCGGTTCCGGTTAGAACGACCTGTTGAAGCATCGTTCTAAGATTTCGTGCCGTTTCGACCGAAACAACCCTTGTGTTCTCGGACTGATGGACGCGAACTGGCTTTTCGTCCGCCTTCCGAATCTCCTTGATTATATGTGGCTTAACTTTGATTCCGTCATTAGCAATCGTCGCAAAAGCGGTCGCCATTTGCAACGCCGTTACGCCTATTTCATATCCGATCGACATCGACGCCAACGAGTCGCCATTCCACCTTTCCGGAGACCGGACAATGCCGTTAGTTTCCGCTGGCAGTTCGACGCCTGTGCGACGACCAAACCCCATTTTTTGGAGCATCGAATAGAAATCATCTTTGCCAACTCGCATCCCTGTTTTGATCGCGCAAACGTTGCTGGAATGTGCAAACGCTTGCGAATAGCTCACCATTCCAATGTGATGTGAATCAGTAAATTTATGCTTTGCGATTTCGATCGTTCCGTTCCCGGCGTCGATCTGATCGTCCGGTTTGAACAGTCCTTTATCAAGACCGGAGCCATAAGTTACCAACTTCATCACCGACCCCGGCGAATAGACACTCTGGATCGCCTGATTTGTAATGTTTCCCGCAATCGCTTCCTTGACGAAGTTCGGATCAAAGCCCGGATAATTGGCGAGTGCCAGTATCTCGCCAGTTTTCGGCGAGATCGCAATAGCGATGCCGGATCGGGCATTCGCGGACCTTACACCATTCTCAAGCGCCTGCTCGACCTTAAATTGATAGGAGGTTCCGATCGTTAACTGAATGTCTCCCGGCAATTCGCTTTCATTTACGGTTTCGTCATAAATGCGGCCCAGGCGATCCCGTTCCTGCATTTTCTTGACGGTTGCCCCATGCAGAATGTCGTTTTGAGACTGTTCAATACCGGCCATACCGGTGTCATCGAGGTTGCTAAAGCCGATAACCTGCGACGCCATCGAGCCGTTCGGATAGCTCCGCATCTGATCTTCGGTCCAATGGAGTCCGTCGAATTGCGGCATATCGCCTTTCTTTACTCCGTCGGTGGCAAGCAATTTGTTCAATTTTTGGAAAGTCTCTTCATCGACCTTTTTGATGATCGGCACAAACCGTTTGCGGGCTGCCTTCGCCTCGTTCAGTTGCTTGGTGAGTTGCGGAGCATCGACCTTCAAAACCTTAGCCAGGGTTTTAGCCGTATTCTCAACATCAATGATCTCGGTCGCATCCGCATAAAGTGTTTTGACCTTAATGCTCATCGCAAGTGCTCGATTGTCCCGGTCGTAAATCGAGCCGCGCAATAACTTACTTTTCTTGACGTCTTGACGCTGATCGACGGCCTTATCTCGCAACCACTCATGCTGAGTAACCTGCAGATGAACAAGCCGAGCACTGATACCGAGCATCCAGATCGCAAAAAAGCCAACGATAAGCATGAAACGAGTAAACGCAACCTGCGTCGAATTAAACTTTTCCTTCCTTTTGCTTCGAATTGCCATGGCTGCGTTCCCCTATCGTGAAATTGTGGTTCGGGTCAAATTCTATTCGGCCTGTTCTTTTCGCGGCTCGCGTTCGGGCTTTGATCGCAAGATGGGCATCTTCAGCGAAGCCGTCACGACCGAATAGCCGTCAGTACTCGTGTCCGTCGGCCTTCCTGTAACCGTAAGCGTTGCGGCAACGCGGTCTTTCGCAGGAGAAGGCATTTTGGTTCCGGACTTTTGAGCGAGAGTCGTCGAGCTAGTTACGCTACCAGCGTATTTCAGAGTTGCACGCTTGATCTCATTGGGCGATTGAGCAACCTCGCGGGCAAGTAATAGGCGGCGCCTCTCCGTCTCGAGATCATCGACCTGTTTTCGGAGCCGTGAATTCTTCATGCTGTAATCCCATGAAGAGAAATGGAGGCGTCCGGCGAAGAAAAATCCTGTCACGACGATCGATAAGCTGACGAATAGCAGTGAATAAAGCTTCCAGCGACCGATCTGGCCTTGTGGAGCTCGTTGGGCGGGGCGTCTTTTCTGGGGTGTTGCGGGCATCGTATAAATCCTCCAAGGGGTTGTCAGCTTTCTCGATCAAGTCCGAGCTTTTTAACGGCTCGTAGTTTTGCGCTTCGCGAACGTGGGTTGTCGCGTTGCTCGTCGTCGGTCGGTATGACCGGTTTTCGTGTCAGGATGTCAACTCGTTTGGCCGCTCCGCAAACGCATTGCGGAATACGTGGCGGGCAGATGCATTTTCCGCCGAGGCGTTGAAATGCATGTTTGACGATGCGATCCTCGAGCGAATGAAACGTTATCACCGCGAGAACCCCGCCAATTTTCAATACTTGTAAAGAGTCAGCGATGAACTGCTCTAAAATTTCAAGTTCCCCGTTAACGGCAATTCGCAATGCCTGGAACGTGCGAGTTGCCGGATGGATCTTGTCCTTTGGGCTTCGCTTGACCGTTCGTTCTAACAAGCCGGCGAGTTGCCGCGTGGTTTCGATCGGTTCTCCATTCTTTTGCTTTTCAATTATCCGGCGTGCGATCTTTCGCGACTGCCTTTCCTCGCCAAATTGATAAATGATATTCGCGAGATCTTCTTCGCTAGTCTCAGAAATCAATTCTGCCGCCGTAATACCATCCGAGTCCACATCCATTCGCATGTCGAGCGGGGCGTCAAACCGAAAACTAAAACCACGTCTTTCATCGTCGAGCTGCATCGATGAAACGCCAAGATCCGCAATGATACCGTCCACGCTCTCGATTCCGACAACATCTTTAATATCTGAAAAATTCGCGTGAAAACTTTTGAATCTTTCACCGAAACGCTCCAGCCGATTACCGGCCCTCTTCAGTGCTTCTCGATCCTTATCTATGCCTATTATCCTTACCGAATCCGATGATGCAAGCATCGCTTCCGAGTGGCCGCCTAGACCTAGGGTGGCGTCGACGAAAGTCCCTCCGCGCTCCGTTTCGAGCAAACTCAAAACTTCGTCGAGCAGAACCGATCGGTGCGTAAAGTCAGCGTCGTTCTTTTGCATGTTCAAAGAGCAAACTGCTTCCGTAGATGTCTCGCTTATGCGAGCACGCATTAAACGCGTAATGTTAACTTGTAAAGGTTCGTTTGTTTTTGCAGTATCTCCACCTTATATCGAAACGCCCGTCGCATTTCGATAAACATTAGATACTGCCAAGAATTAGGTTAGTAGATGATCTATAAAACTGCTTAAGCATGTTAAGCATATGTGCGCATTTTACCTATAACGCTTTTTTATTGATCTCCGTAACCAAATGCTAATAGGGATTCTACGTCCAACAGTTATCTGTGTCAAGACATTTTTTATAATTTTATTTCGCAGTAGATCGGAGCGATCTGAAGCGCTTAAGACATCTCCGAAATATGCGACTCACGGGGTCAATTTCGTGCTTAAGATTATCCATTGTCCTTCTGATTCTCCGGCACGTTTCGACGTCCATCCGCCGACCCTAACTATTTCTTGGGCTTTGCACGAAAATTATCTTTTCGATCAGGATAAAATTCTATTCTTGTCATTTCCCCGAGCCGTGTAATAGGATGTAGTGTTCGACAAAGGCCCATGGACTCGTCCCTTATACAACTTCTAATATTCGGCGTCCTAGCTTCGTCGGCAAACGTTCTTGGAGGCTTGATCCTTTTTCCGTCGAAGCTCCAAACGAGTTACCGCCACCTACTCAAATATCTACTCGCTCTCGGAGCTGGCTTCATGCTGGCGGTCGCATTGTTCGAAATCCTGCCGAAATCGATCACGATCTGGCAAAAAGCCAATCCCGGAGACGACGAAAATCTCTTTATCCCAATGATGCTGTTGCTCGGTGGTTACCTACTGACGCAATTCGTTGAACACACGATTGCACCACACTTTCACCTCGGCGAAGAAATGCACTGCGACGAGGACGATCACGATCACGAGATTATCTCGACGTCATCGGCCTACACAGCCGTCGGCGGGTTGCTTGTACACACATTTTTTGATGGAGTGACGATTGCTGCGGCTTCGCAAATAGATATCAAATTGGGTTTGCTGGTTTTTATTGCGGTATTCCTCCACAAATTACCGGAGGGATTTACGATCGGTTCGATGGTGATGGCAGCCGGTAAAGGAAGGCGTCAGGTACTGATCGCAACTTCCTTAATGGGGCTAATGACGCTGATTGGGGTTATCCTCTTTTACTTTATCGGGACAAATTTCGGATTTACGGTCGCTTACGCTTTGCCGATAGCCGGTGGAGTTACGCTTTACGTTGCGGCGAGCGACCTGATCCCAGAGGTAAATCACCACGGCGGCAACAGCCCGTGGGTGTCCCTTTCCGTCTTTGCCGGTGTCGCCCTATTTTTTGGAACACATTCGCTCTTGCATTATTTCTTAGCTCAGTAAATAAAACGGACGGA
>JBBRUA010000215.1:0-5522 GCA_038248245.1 Pyrinomonadales bacterium
AAGTGCGACGAAAACCATTCCGGAATAAGCCAACCACGGCGGAAATCCGGCGTAATTGATCGGTGCGTACGTCAGCCACCAGCAGGTGCCGAAAAAGAATATCGTGCCGAATATCCAACCCGTGACAAACGATCGAAAGATCGACTCTTTTTCACGCTCGACCGCAAACATCAACGGAACGAGTGCGAACCAAGCGAGGAACCAATATTCAAAATCGGGAAAGGCAAGGATCAGCAACACCGCCGCGAGGACAGCCAGCAAAGCATTCTTCCATGACGGAAATACACGTTGTAGACCGGCGAACTTCATCTCGATATTCTAGCAGGAAAACGCATTGACTGGAGAAGCAAGCATCTTGGTTGCTACTTAATCGTCACCAATTCGTGCAAGCAGGTATGCTTTCCCCTCCAGTCAGTTCAAAATGAATGGTAAAACACGGCCAACGAACTTCAACATACAATTTCCGTCATTCGCGCAGTGACAGTTTGTGTCAGTCGGCGCCGGTTTCGATACTCGTTAGGTCAGATTGCACGAATTCGGCATTCGCGTTCGCGAAAACCTATCAATATGAACGATAACGCGATTTTCAGGCGGTTTCAGGAAATATGCCCGTAAACGCAGGAAAACCCGACCTTTTTAGGTCGGGTTCTGAATAGGAAGGACAACTGTAGGAACGCTCGGAAGGTGTACAAGCACAGTGGCAAACCGTACTCTGAGTAGTGATGGCGGCGGGTCTTGATTACTTATCAAGCTGGCCACTATTAACTAAGCACGTAGCGTGCCACGGAAATAGCTAACATTTAATAGGGAATGCGAAGAAATAATGGAATACAGAAAAAGCCCGTATTTACAGGCCTTTTCTTCGAAAGATTTTTTTGGAACTCGCGCCGTCTTAGGACTTGGGTCTGCACGGGTCGCATCATCAACTCACATTTTGCGTTATTTAGAGCAACGTTCTGACAGTCTTTGTAATGCAATGGCGTCCTGATTCTCCCCATCGATCTCGGCGGCGGACGCAGCGTAGTTCTTAGCCTGGAGGCAATCGCCTTTTTCGACGTAGATCTTGCCCAGGCTGACATGAGCATCGATCAGCCGATTATCCCAAAACACGGAGGTCTTAAAGGAACTCACCGCCTGCTCGATATCGCCGCGACGAAGATGGATCTTGCCCAGCAGCAGATAGCTCTCGGCACTCATCGGTTCGCTTGCGAGAATCCGGCGGAGCGTGGCCATGGCTTCGTCGTCGTTACCGTTCTTGACCTGCGTCCGGGCAGTGGCGAGCAAGCCCTCGGTCTCGCTCATCTGAGCCTTCGCGGGCGTGGCTCCCTGTCGGCGGCTCAGGACGACGCTGACAAAATCTTTCCGCACCGGCTGCTCTACTCGCAAACTGAGGTCGGCAAATGTCTTCGATTTTTGCCATTCCTTTTCCAGATTGGCGTAGCGGTTATTTGCCGTCAGATATTTGCGGGCCTGATTATCGATGTCGACCGCTAGCGGATCTTTCAGCGAATCGAGAGCCTTCGCGAGCATAAAATACGCATCACCGTCACGAGGATTCAGAGCGATCGCACCTCGCAGTTGCTCGGCCGCCTCTACCATGTTGCCGGTCAAAAACAGCGTTGCCGCATAATTGAATCGAATATTCACATCGTTCGGCGCCGAGTCTGCCGCCTTTTTCAGCAGTTCGATGCCCTCGGTAAGCAGAGCCGCGGCCTTTGCCGGATTTTTCCGCTCCGATTTCGAAGCCTGTACGGCGATCGCTCCGAGTGCGTTGTAAACACTCGTCAATTTCAGATCGTCTGCCAACGGACGCAAGGTCGCGAGTGCCGATTCGAAATTTCCCTGCTGCCACTGGATAAGTCCTATGTAGAAAGACGCCTCGGCAAACGTTTCGTCGTTACACTGCGAAGATTTGCTTTCCGCCTTCGCCTTATCAACGCATTGCTGATGCGACCTGATCACCTGTTCAAATGCACCTATCGCGTCCGGGAATTTACGCTTTACGAGAAAAAGATGCCCAAGCTCGAGAGCCGCATCTGAATAGATCGCGTCCGGTGTCGCTTCGCCAAACAGCCGCAATGCATTCTTGAAATAGTTTTCCCGCGAATCCATCGCCGGGGTCAGCAATCCTTTTATATATGCCTCAAACGCTCGTCCCGGAACTTTCGTCGCCGATTCGATCAATTGATTTTGCGAGAACGGTAGAGATTTATCGCGTTGATACAATATCTGATACGCGATCTGACCTTGTATCGTCTGTAAATTGCCAAGAGCGTCGTTGACCGTGATGTCGCGTGTGATCCGCCGTCCATCGGACAACTCTTCGCTCATGAACCGGCCTTCGTTGACACGGACGATCTTCGCCGTCACATTGATCGTCGCCGCAATATCGGCCTGCGCCGGGACAATGCTGTACTTGCCGGAAATAAGAATCGTCGCACTGCTGTCGCGAGCTATTTTCAGCGAGGTCGCAAGACTCGGAAGATTAGTTAGCGGTATCCGTAATTTTTGCTGGATTAGCTTGCGTTCCTCGTTGGAAACGACATTGAGATTCGGCACGCGGAGCAGATCGGCAAGCGAGTCGGCAAAACTCTCTCCGACCCAGTTAAATTCAGCTTTTTGAGTCGTATTTTCAAACGGCAGGATCAAAACCGTGTCAGTTTGGGCTACTGTGCTTAAGGTCCCGGCCAAGGCTAGAATAAATAAAATTGCGGTCTTTCTAAACATTTTGTCCCCTAAAATAAAAAATTCGCTTATATGATAAGCGAATTGGTGAACAAGTGTGATGCTCAAAATGAAATAAAAGATGGTAACCGGTACGGGATTTGAACCCGTGTTGCCGCCGTGAAAGGGCGGTGTCCTAACCCCTAGACGAACCGGTCAGAAAAACACAAAACGTTTTTTCAAAAAAACTACTCGCCAAAAGGCGAACGATAAGAATATCGTACGACCAAAATCGTGTCAAACTTGAAAAGGCCCAAGAAAACTAATAGATTCAGACTTTAACCAAATGTTCCTTTTCACAAAACCCAGTTCGACTGAAATCCAGCAATTCCTGTTGGACAGCTCTGACGATAAATTCTCCTACTCTGAGATCCGTGCCACACTCACAGACGCTCCGCCCGGTTACGTTGTCGACCGCAATCGCATAAAGATCGGCGAAGGAAGCGAAGCTTTTGAGAAAGCCAAAGATGCCGTGCGTAGTTGGAAAATGTTTGACTTGTCGTGGCTTGAACTTCATAGCACCGAGACGCCTCTCGAGATCGGACGAAATGTTGCGATAGTTGCAAGTCATTACGGATTTTATTCAATAAATGCCGCCCGCATCGTTTACACGTTCGATGAGACTGGTGAAGAACTGGAGGTCGAACGGTTTGGATTCGCGTACGGAACCCTAATTGAACACGGCGAGATCGGCGAAGAGCGATTTTCGGTCGAGTTTCATCGGTCGACGGGCGAGGTTTTTTACGACCTGTTCGCGTTTTCGCGCCCGGCATCATTGTTTGTCCAGATCGGTTATCCAATTGCCCGCAATCTACAAAAAACCTTCGCTGAGGAATCCAAAATGGCGATGCTAAGGGCAGTTTCCGCTCCGCCTTCTCGTCGCTGAATATTCACCAAATCGTGATAGAGTATTTGAAATGAAACGAGTATTTCTGATCGACGCGATGTCGCATATCTACCGCGCCTTCTTTGCTCCGATGGGCATGAAGCAGGAACCGATGCGCAATAGTAAGGGCCAGGTAACGCAGGCGATATTTGTGTTTACGAATATGCTTCGCAAGCTGATCAACGACGAAAAGCCTGAATATATCGCCGCCGTTTTCGACACGTCCGCACCGACTTTTCGCCATGATTCGTACGCCGAATACAAGGCAAATCGGGCCGAGATGCCGCAGGACTTGTCTGATCAAATCCCTTATATCATCCGCGTCTGCGACGCTTTTTGCATACCGATCGTTAAACATGACGGGTTCGAAGCAGACGACATCATCGGAACGCTTGCTCAAGAGATCCAGAAAAAAGACATGCAGGCCGTCATCGTTTCCAACGACAAAGACCTCTGCCAGCTTGTTCGCGATCCTCACATTATCGCGATGAGGCAAAACTCAACGAACGTAAAGCGCAAAGTTCCTGTCCCGGCGATCGAGTGGTGCAACGAGGCGTGGGTCGTTAACAAATTCGGAGTCCCGCCAACTAAGATAATCGACCTGCTCGGCCTGATGGGCGACGCGGTCGACAATATTCCGGGGGCTCCCGGCATCGGTGCGAAAGGTGCTCTGAAACTCGTGCTCGAATGGGGTTCGGCTTTGGAAGCGATGGAGAATGCCGAAAAGATCACGCACAAAACTTACCGCGAGAGCCTGCAGAATAATCAGGCCATCATCAAACAGTCCCTCGAACTCGCGACCATCCACTGCGAAGTCCCGGTCTCGCTCGACCTCGACGCGCTGAAACATTGCCAACCCGACCGCGCCCTCGCCTACGAATTGTTTCGCGAACTGGAGTTCAAAGCACTCACCAACGAATTCGCCGGAGCCGCCCCGATACCGTCGTTCACTGGATTGGAACAAAAGGGCGGGAGCACCGAGCCGTCAGGCGGGCTGTTTGACGCCCAGATCGCCCGCAACGAAGCGGCGTTAGAAACTAATTATTCCATCATTAAGGATAGAGACGCCTTCGATAAATTAGTACGGCGTCTATTCGAGATCGACCGCTGGAGTTTCCACGTCAATGACCCGAATTCAAACGAAAAAGCTAGCTGTTATGGCAAGGCTGCACCGAACGGAATCAGTATCGGGCTCGGAACCGGTGAGGCATTCTATATTGATCTTCAGAATTTCGAAGGCGGTATCGACGCTGCCAAGGGACCGTTGAAGGATATTTTGACCAATGGTTTCCTCGAAAAGTCCGCTTACGATGAAAAGCGAAACCTCGGCCCGCTCCTCGGAATGGGAATCCGGCCTGAGTCGGTAAAGGACGATGTTCTCGTCGCAGCCTATTTGCTCGAATCTACCCGATCGAGCTACCCGATCGATTTTCTTGCTCAGGTCTATCTTGATGTCGATCTCGCCCACACAATTCCCGGCGGTTTTGACGAAGCGGCATTTCGATCTGCCGAGAATGCCGATCTGATCGCCCGCCTCGCTCCCGTTTTGAGGCAAAAGCTACGAGAAAACGAACTCGAAAAAATTTACGTCGACATCGAGCTTCCGCTGATCCCGATCCTTGCCGATATTGAGTTGGTCGGGATGAAAGTGGACGGCGAGAGTCTGACGGTGTTTTCGGAATTCATCTCCAAAGAACTCGAATCGCTGCGTGAAAAGATAACCACTATCGCCGGGCGTGAATTTAACATCGGTTCGCCGAAACAGGTCGGCGAGATCTTTGGTGAATTAAATATCGAAACCGGCCGCAAAACCGCTACCGGGCAAATATCTACTAGTCACGACGTTCTGGTCGAGCTCGCCGAAAAGTACGAGATAGCTCAGCACATCATCGATTACCGCGAACTCGATAAA
>JBBRUA010000216.1:0-5515 GCA_038248245.1 Pyrinomonadales bacterium
ACCTTTGACGACGCCGACGCAACCATTGACGACGCCGACGCGACCCGTGACGACGCCGACATGACCCTCAGCGACGCCGACGCGACCTTTGACGACGCCGACATGACCCTCGGCGACGCCGACGCGACCTTTGACGACGCCGACATGACCCTCGGCGACTGTCGAAGGGCACGGTAGGCGTTGTACGGTAGTTGTTTATCTCTGTGCTAAGATTCCCCTATGAAAATATTGAGAAGATTGATTGTACTGGTGCTTTTGGCGGCTCCGTTGAATTTCGCGGCTCCTGCGCCGGTTCGCGGAAAGAACGCGATGGTCGCGTCGCAGCACGAATTGGCGTCCGCGATCGGAGTCTCGATCCTGAAAAAAGGCGGTAACGCGGTGGACTCGGCGATCGCGGTCGGTCTGGCACTTGCGGTCGTTTATCCGGAGGCCGGTAACATCGGCGGCGGCGGATTTATGCTGATCCGAGATGGTAAAGGCGTTGCCCGCGCGATCGATTACCGCGAGATGGCTCCAAAAGCGGCCACGCGCGACGTTTTTGTCGACAGCGAAGGAAATCTCATCAAGGGCGAAGGTTCTTCGTCCATCGGATATAGAGCATCCGGCGTTCCGGGAACGCTGGCGGGCTTTGAGTTGGCTTTCAAAAAGTACGGCTCCGGCAAGGTCAAATGGAAAGATCTCGTTGAACCTGCCCGTCTTCTTGCCCAAAACGGTTACGTTCTGTCATTTCGTCTCGCGGAACTTTTTAAGGCATACAAAGAGACGCTGTCGAAATACCCGGAGAGCAGACGGATCTTTCTGAAGAACGGTGCGTTTTACGAGGAAGGCGAAGTATTCAAGCAGCCCGAGCTCGCCAAGACTTTAGGCCGCGTCGGAATGCTGGGTGCACGCGAATTCTACACCGGCAAGACCGCTGAACTGATCGCCGCGGACATGAAGGCCAACAACGGCCTGATAACGCTCGAGGATCTCAAAAACTATCAGGCGAAGGAACGCGAACCGTTAAAGGGAAGCTACCGCGGCTACGAGATCCTCACGATGCCGCCGCCGAGTTCCGGCGGGATCGTGATGTTGCAGGTTTTAGGAATGCTCGAGGGCTACGACGTGAAAACGATGCCGTATAATTCGGCCGCGAAGTATCACGTCCTCGCCGAGGCAATGCGGCGGGCTTTCGCGGACCGGGCGGAATTTATGGCCGACCCCGATTTTGCAACGGTGCCGGTAACTCAGTTATTGGACAAGAAATACTTGGAATCACGACGCTCGACGATCGATCTAAGCAAAGCGTCGAACAGCAAAGATATCGGACACGGCGAAATTCTGGGGGCGGAATCGATGGATACGACACACTTCACCGTGGTCGATAAGGACGGTATGACCGTTTCGAACACGTACACGATCAACGATCTCTACGGCTCACGCGTGACGGCAAAGGGAACCGGAGTGTTGCTCAACGACGAAATGGACGATTTTGCCGCGAGGCCGGGCAAGCCGAATATGTTCGGTCTGATCCAGGGCGAAAAGAACGCGGTTCAGCCCGGGAAGCGTCCGCTGTCGTCGATGACGCCGACGATCGTTCTGCGAAAAGACGGTTCAACCTGGTTCGCACTCGGTGCCCGCGGCGGGCCGAGGATAATTTCGGCGGTGATGCAGTCGGTGATAAACGTGATCGATCACGGAATGAACATTCAGGCGGCGATCGACGCACCGCGAATCCATCACCAATGGCTACCCGACGAACTGCTATACGAGCCGTTCGGAATGTCGCCGGATACGATGAGTATTCTATCGGCGTACGGTCACAAATTTTCAGGCCCAAGCAATATTGCGTCGGCGACGGGAATAATGATCGATGAAAAAGGTGTAAGGCTTGGAGCTATTGATTCGCGGAGTGACGGGAAAGCTATCGGCTACTAGTCAATATCATTGCGTTTGAGATGCCGAGTGGTCGCCTCGGTAACGCTTGCAGGTTCGAGATCGTTCGTATCACGCCAGGCTCCCGTCTTTGGTGCAGTATAGACTGAGACCGGGATCGACTGTTGCGGCGGTAGAGCGGCCTGTTCTGCACCATAAACATTTGAAGCGGCAGGCATCTGGCCGGGCTGAGGCGGCATGCCGTACTGGGGCATCGCGGGCATCACCGGCTTCGAACTCGGCAAGAAGATCAGCGACGCGAGAACGATCATAAACGACCCGAAAACGCCGGTGATCGCGAAAAGGCCGACGAGTTCTTCAGGCGCACCGATGATTCCAAAGAATGCCGTGCAGAACATCGTCAGAAAGATGAACCAGAACGCTCCTAGGACCACACCGTTCTTTTTGTTAAAAAACGATTTCTTCTTATTAAGCTGTGCTAATTGAGGCAAGAAACCGCCGTGGGCCAAAACTTCGGATACGAGTCCGAGTGGCAATCCGCAGCGTGAGCAGAATTTTGTTTCGTTCGATACCTGTTGTTGACCGCAGCTAGGACAATGCATTGTGGACTCCGTTTTCTAAGACTCAAGACCTAACGAATTTTTACACGAAAATGTTCACGGAGCAAGGTAATCAGCGTCGCGGGAGTTTTTCGTCGGACAACATCTGGAATATCGCGTAAGCACGGCCCTGATAATGTTCGGCCTGAGCGAGAGTGTCGAGAAGGATCTCGAAGATCGAACGGAGCTTTTCGGGCGATGGCATCTGGCGTTTGAGATCTTCGTCGGAGGTGAAAAAGGTGAAGCCATTCGAACGCGTCGCCTCAACCTCATCGAGATATTGGATAATGCTTTGGCTATCGGCGAGTTTCTCGGGCAACGTCCATTCGAAAGGGTCGTCCCACAATCTCGTGGTGATGCCGCCGAATGTTTTCTCGACCATCGCGGCACTTCTTAAAAGATATTCGCCGCACGAGAACATCGCCATCGAATTGGCGATCTCCCTCGGTTTGGCAAAGATCTGCTGGTCGCTAAGTTTGTCGAGAAGTTGGCGTGAGCGTTTGTCGAGCGTTAAAAAACTATTATCGAACGTTGTCAGGAATGGGTCCATAGAATTGTGGCGGCGCACCGAGGCCGCCGCCCAATTCTATCATTCGCGTTTGCGATAGCGAACTACTTCTTTTTATATCGCCGATCCTTTTCCCACATCCCGAGGCCATAGTTTCGGCCTTTGTAATTTACGCCATTACCGATGACGCCTTTCACGCCGATCTGAGCTCCTTTTTGAGGCACGCTGCCGTCGGTGATTATCCAGATCGAGCCGGTGCCGTCGTCAATCTTGTACGCACCGCCGCCGATATTGGTGCCGGGGATGGAAAGGCCGTAGCTGTCCCGAACCGTTCCGGCGATCGCGACTTCCTTGTTTTGATACTTCGATGGATTGGCCTCAATGTCGGCGATGCTGATGCGTTCGGGGCAACCGGTGGCGAACAGCGTCGCGGCTACGATGATGCTAAATAAAATAGCGGTTGAAATTTTCTTCATGTTATCTCCTCATTATTAAACAGATTGTGGGAAGAGACATTACGTTGCAGTTGATTCATTTTTTGGCTGATAGTTTGCCATAATTTTTAATTTCTGTAATTCTCTTTTTCAGCTTCTTACAGAAATACAATGTTGCAAAAGCCGCTGACATTTTTGTCGAGCATCAACGACGACGTCTGGCACAAGCAGACGGGCGAAGGTGCGTTCGAGTGCTGGACGTTCGATGCAATGTCCGATGATGGTCGTGAGGTTGTCAGCATCAAGTTTTACGACAACTATATGTTGTCGCCAAGATATGTGAGCCAACCACTTTTACGTTTCCCGGCGGTTACTTTCGTTTATTGCGCCGACGGCAAGAAAATTTATCACAAGGTCGTTGAATATCCGGCTGAGAGTGTGCAAAGCGATGGCGAAACGGCGGCGCTGTCGATCGGTAAAAACACGTTTCGGATAGATAAAGCGGATTACGGTTCGGGATATATGGTCAAACTTGATCTGCCGTCTCGCGGCGGAAGGCGGATCGAGGTCAGTTTGGAATGGTTGTCGGTGGACGCCGATATGCTCGAGGCGAGCGGACAGAGCGTCACCTCATGGAATGTCGCTGCTCCGCGTTCTGATGTCAGCGGACGAATAACGCTGATCGGCCGACGCGGACAGGAGAAAAAGACCTGTCATTTTCGCGGAACCGGCAGCCATGAACAATTTCGCAGCAATAGATCGATCGTGGACACTTTTGCAACGCGGCAGTGGGGACACGCTCATTTTATCGACACGACGGCATTCTTTTGCCGCCAAACTGTTGCGGTCGGGGAACAGGTGGAAAGGCTTTACATTATTCGCGATGGCAAAATCGAAGAATACGACGCCGTTTTCAGTCAAAAAAGCCTGGTCCGCAGTCGGTACGGCGCAAGATATCCGCAAACGCTGACAGCTACGACCGATTGCGGTATAAATTTGGAGGTGAAACCGGCCACTGTGATCGATACCGGCTTTTCGAACGTCAAACTCGTTAGCAAAATGACACTCGAACTAAATGACGGAAAAGTGCGAACAACGAACGGCGTCGCAGAATTTCTCACGACGGCTCGAATGAATAACGGTTTGTTTCGGATCTTGACGGGTTTAGGGATAAAAAGAAATTGAGTTGCTTATCTGCTCAATTTATCTGCTCAATTTGACGGCTGTTCCGTAAGCGAGAACCTCGGTCGCACCTTGCGAGAATTCGGTCGCGTCGTAACGCATTCCGATAATGGCGTCGGCTCCGATCTCGTGGGCGTGGGTTACTAGCCGGTTGAACGCTTCTTTGCGGGCTTCTTCGCAGACGACGGACCATTCTTCGATGTTACCGCCCAATATCGCCTTAAACCCGCCAACTATCCCACGGCCGATACCCGTCGCACGCACAACAATGCCGCGTACAACTCCGAGATATTCTGTGATCTGCTTGCCCTGAATTTCAATGCCGGTGGTGACGATCATAGATTAGAAGTTAGAAGGTAGAATTTAGTAGCCAGTAAATTGTAGTTGATAGATAAAATATGTCTTCGCTCCTGCCTACCGCCTACTAACTACTGTCTACTGGTCTTGGTAGCGCCTAGGGGAATTGAACCCCTGTTTTAAGATTGAGAATCTCACGTCCTAACCACTAGACGAAGGCGCCGTCTGCTGACGAATCGTAAGTATAAAACAACAACGGTGCGAGGGCAATGGCCTATAAAAAGAAAAGGCCGCAACTCGGAAGTTCCTAACTGGCACAAGCCCGCACGAAGTCTTCGGAGTAAGGGCGATACACGAACGTCAATGGAAACACGCTCCGCGACGCTATCGAACGGCTTTATCCTCGTGTTGAGTGTAACGCCCTTACTATCGTGCGGGCTTGTGCCATGGTCGCCACAGCCGTTTCGCCGCCAGTGCCTACCTTCCCACCCATTTTGCGTGGCTTCCACACAATTCTGCGTACCTTCCCACCGAAAAGGCGCACCTTCCCACCGAAAAGGCGCACCTTCCCACCGAAAAGGCGCACCTTCCCACCGAAAAGGCGCACCTTCCCGACAAAA
>JBBRUA010000217.1:0-5408 GCA_038248245.1 Pyrinomonadales bacterium
AGGCTCAAATTCCGTCATGATCTTCGCCGTCTGAACCGCGTGAGAACCGGAACCCACACCCAACGAAACGGCCGGCCGCGGCATCCCGAGATCGTCGAAAAAAGCATCCGACATCGCCGCGTCATAATGCTGCCCAGTATGCACGATCATCGGCAAAAACTCGTCCGCCCGCCGCTTCATCTCAGCAAAGATCGGCGCGATCTTCATAAAATTAGGCCGTGCACCGACAATAAGAAGAATTTTTAACATTTGGCTGAAACCCAATCTACAACCTCACGATCCTCGCCTTACACTTTTCGCGAATTTCGATCGACAAAGCGTTTCGTGTATCGACTACGAGAGTTGCGAGTTCGCAGACGCGGGCGTAGTCGACGGGCGAATGCTCGGTGCAGATGATTACGCAATCGGCACCGGAGATGAGTTCGTCGGTCAGTTCTTGGTTGTAAAGCGGGTCGCCGGCTCCGATCGTGTATGAGTGATCGAATGTGACCTCGGCGACAAATGGATCGTGATAGTAGACGTCGGCACCGTCTGCGCGCAGCAAATCGATTATCGAGAGTGCTGGCGACTCGCGCATGTCGTCGATATCTTTTTTGTATGCGACACCGAGGATGAGGACCTTCGAACCGTTGACGGCTTTTTTGCTTTCGTTTAATGCCGTCGTTGCTAGTTCGACGACGTAGTTCGGCATTGTCGAATTGATCTGTTCAGCGAGCGAGATAAATTTTGAATCAAAGCCATGCTGACGCGCTTTCCACGACAAATAATGCGGATCGAGCGGTATGCAGTGGCCGCCGATGCCGGGACCGGGATAGAACGGCATAAATCCGAACGGCTTGGTCGCGGCGGCGCTGACGACCTCCCAAGTGTCGATGCCGAGGGCGTTACAGACCTTGGCCATTTCGTTGGCCATACCGATATTGATCGCCCGGAACGTGTTTTCCCACAGCTTGGCCGCTTCGGCGACGCGAGCGGACGACACCTGGTGGACCGTGCTGACGATCTCGCCGTATAGAGACGCCGAGATCGCTGTCGAATCGGCCGAACATCCGCCGACGACCTTTGGGATATTGTGTGTCTGGTATTGCGGATTGCCCGGATCGACTCGCTCAGGCGAGAACGCGAGCAAAAAGTCCTCATCGATCTTGAATCCCTTTTCCTCAAACATCGGCTGTAAGATCTCATCTGTCGTGCCGGGATAAGTAGTTGATTCGAGAATGATCAGCTGGCCGCGACGCAGGTATTTTTGGATCTCGCCGCCAGCGGTCAGGATGTACGACATATCCGGATCTTTTGTTTTGCGAAGCGGTGTCGGGACGCAGATGATAATTACGTCGCAAGTATTAAGCTTCGCAAAATCGGTCGTTGCGGACAATTTCCCTTCGCCGACGCATTTGGCGACGTTCTCATCAGTTACATCGACGATGTATGAGCGTCCGGCGTTTATCTCCGAGGTCTTTTTTTCGTCGACCTCAAACCCCACGGACTCAAATCCTTTCAGGCAAAACTCGACTATCAGCGGCAAGCCGACATAGCCGAGTCCAATAACGCCGATACGCGCGCGTTTTTCAGTAATAAGTAATTGAAGTTCGTCCTTGATCATGATTATAAATTGCTAAAAATTAAGTGTGTTAAAAGTTAATGGCGGGAGGCAAAAAAGCTCTTTTCCCTGCTATTAAACTATGTTAATGGAAAGGGTTAGTCAAGATAATCGGCCTTTGTGTTAATATCGTCTTGGCCTAGGCGTCGCCTAAATCCTCCGGTTCACAAATATTTTTCGTAGCGTGAATTCTCCGACTTAATTATGAGTTCCGAGATAACTTCAACCAACCCTGTCGTCAAAGCCGTTATCGAGGGCGCCGCTCCGCGTCCTGCCATGCTCGCCGCATCTCGCGGGGTTTTGCCGCTCCCGCAGGGCGATCTGCTCGAAATACTCGTCCACTTTTTTAACAGCGACGACCCAGAACTGCGTGATAACGCTCGCAAAACGCTCACCGAACAAACGACCGAGGCGATCGAAAGTACCGTCCGATCAAGCGAATCGGCACCGGATGTTTTAGCGTACTTCGCCGGCCAGGATACGCTGCCGCAGGCGATTCAAGAGGCTATCATCGCGAATACCAGCACGCCGCCCGACGCCGTCACGAAGGTCGCACGCACTACCCAAAACGGCCAACTGCTCGAGCTTATCTCCTTAAACCAGCAGTTGCTGATCAAAAATCCGGCGGTCATCGAGGCCATCATCACGAATCCGCACCGGACGGCTGAAGCCGAACGTCGGGCATCGGAGACGAAACGCGAATTCTTCGAAAAAGAACGCGGTGCCCAACAGATCGCTGACGAGCTTCGTGCCCGTGGACAGGAGGCTGCAGCGGAATTCATCGAGAATTCGGAATTCGGCGAAAACATCGAGGATCCAGGTTCGGGCCTCTCCGCCGAAGACGCTATTCTCCTCGCCGCCCACATCGAGGTCATGGATCGCGAAACCGATGATTCCTGGCTCAGCCTTGAGTTTATCGAGGAGATCTACGAGGAGACCGAAGATCAGCGAAAGGCCGCGGTCGAAAAGATCATCGGCGAGATGTCGAACGAAGAAGACGTTTCCGGTGAGCGTTTATCGATGATCAACCGCATCATGAAGATGGGTATCAAAGATCGCGTTCGTCTCGCGATGAAAGGCGACCGCGAAGCCCGCAACGTTTTGATCCGCGATCCAAACCGCCTCGTCTCGTCCGCCGTCGTCAATAATCCACGAATAACCGAGCAGGAGATCGAGGTGATTGCCGGAATGCGTGCGATCGCCGAGGACATTCTGCGAATGATCGCCACCAACCGCCAGTGGGCCCGCAGCTATAATGTAATGCACAACTTGGCGAAAAACCCGCGAACGCCGATGGCGAACTCGATCACGATCATGTCCCGTCTGCAGCTTCGCGATCTGACCGGCCTTTCAAAAAATCGCAACGTCCCCGACGCCGTCCGCCGTCACGCGACCCGGCTTCTGGCAACACGTGGAGGTAAACATTAGAGATACCGCCGGTCATGATTTATCTTGAAAATTCTTTGATATTATTTTGGCGGTTTTTATAAAACTGGGAGAGAAAAGAATAAATGACAGGAAACAACGCAAAGATCGTTTTAGCTGTCGGAGTCACGGCCTTATTTGTGTCGGTCGCTCTGATCGCGGGATTTCTGGGGTATCTTTATCTCCGTCAGCAGCCTAATTCGTTAAATACGGGTGGAACGCCGGTTCAACCGGCCAGCAAGGATGAAATTCCGGCAAAACCTCGGGACAAGGGTTCAAATCTTGTCGCGGCCGCCGATATTACAAGAGTCACATTTTCCGAATCGTCGATGGGCTCTAACTTTGACCGGCGTTCAGCACTATATTTCGGCAACATCAATGTTCAAAACTTCACCTCGACCTCTCGGAGCATGACGTTTTCGTCAGATGGCTCCGCCACGAAACGGTCAAGCGTTGAAACAACGGTGAACGGCGTAAAAAGCCCGGCGAAGATCGAACGATACGCTGCGACGATCGATACGGCGCTTTTTGCCGAACTCGCAAAAGCCCTCGCTGATAACGACTTTGCCAATGAACCTGATTCTCGCGACATCACTTCCCTGCCGATCAAGAAAATTCTTACGATCACCTATAATGGAGCCGAAAAAACTATAAACACGGGACACATGGGCAGAAATTCACTTGAATTGTCCGCCATGCTAAACGCGGTTAACGCCCTCGACCGAAAGACGGTGTGGAAAATATCCGCTGAATAAAGCTGCTTACAAGAGATCAAAGAAACTTTTCCACACGCCCGGTTTTCATATAGGTTACAACAAGATCGGTTATCGAGTGGCTTGCACCTCCAAACCACATTCCGGCGAAGCAAAGAATCAAGAAATTCTCGCCTAGATATTCTTTCACCGAATAAGAGACGATCTGCCAAGCATGTCTAAAGTCCCCTACATCCGGAATGTCGCCCCCCGAGATTCCTGTCCATGTGAGAGCAATAACTAAAGCGACAAGCGTGATGACACCCATGAGATAGACAGTACGGATCAGGGCACCGAGCGCCAAACCGTGCGTATATCGCGAACGGTGTTTGAAGAACTTTCGATACGGTAGCCATAATACGCGAAATATTGACCAACGCGAATACTGCTTGGACACGGTATCGAGATCGGGGCCGAACATGAGTCCTCCAAAGACGAACGCCACGGCGACAACTCCGGATGCCCACGCGCTATTTGTTACCGCAAAGGCAACCGCAGCGACTGGAGCGGCCAGTAAAAATGTGATGGCGTCATGCGTGAGTCCACTCGGCATGAACCTATTCTACATCGGTTCTACAAGGCACCCGAAATATGGCGCACAAGACTAGACCGGCTATTTTTGCTAAACTCCTCAATTCGATGGCAAGTCTCTGGCAAAAACTGAAAACTACGCTCGCGATGATCAAGTTCGAGCACACGCTGTTCGCGTTGCCGTTCGCGTTTTTAGGAGCGATACTCGCGGCGAACGGTTTTCCGACGTGGCAGCAGATATTGTGGATAACTGTCGCGATGTTCGGGGCACGGTCGGCGGCGATGACTTTCAATCGAATCATAGATCGCGATATTGACGGCAAAAATCCGAGAACCGCTGGCCGCGAATTGCCTAGCGGCAAACTTTCGCTCCCGTTTGCGTGGGCCTTTCTCTACGTTTCGATCGGTATTTTTCTGCTCGCCTCGTACTCGCTCAATTGGCTGACATTCGCTCTTTCACCGGTCGCTCTCGTCTTCGTACTTGGTTATTCGTACGCCAAACGCTTCACCGCGTTCGCCCACATCATTCTCGGACTCGCACTCGCGATATCGCCTTCGGCAGCATGGATCGCCGTTCGCGGAACGCTGGATGACGGCATACCGGTCCTGCTCTCGCTGATGGTTCTTATGTGGACGGCGGGATTTGACGTGCTCTATGCGTGTCAGGACTTCGAATTCGACCGCAAAGCCGGTTTGCACTCGATCCCGGCCCGTTTCGGCATCGCCCGATCTCTCTGGATCGCCCGCCTGTTTCACTTCCAGGCTTTCATCGCTCTGCTGCTGTTATATCTCGTCACCGGCCTCGGTTACCTCGCCCTCGGCGGAGTCGTCGCCGTCGGGTTGTTGCTCATTTACCAACACACCCTGATCAAAGCCAACGACCTTTCAAAAATGAACGCAGCGTTCTTTACTACAAACGCTTTTGTCAGCGTAATACTTCTACTGACTTTCGGTGGAGCCGTTTTCATCGCGAATTGATCTTTTTATGAAGCAATTGATGGGCAGCATTAGCGACGATCTTGCCGCCATTCTAATGAGAATCGGCCGCAGGCACCTTTTCTGTGAAAATCAGGAGATCTTTGCTGAGGGAGACGCCGCAC
>JBBRUA010000218.1:0-5378 GCA_038248245.1 Pyrinomonadales bacterium
GGACGATGACGGCGAGGTCATCAAGGTCGATTCGCGGCTGATCGTCGTACCCGTATCGGTAACGGACGCTAATGGTGAGCCGGTACTCGGATTGACCGCAAAGGATTTTCGCCTTTCAGAGGAAAGTCGCACTCAGGTCATCGACAACGTCGGCAGTGCCGAGATCGTTCCGCTCGATATCGCATTGCTATTCGACGTCTCTGCCAGCACGGACACGATGTTTCGATTCCAGCAAGAAACGGCAGCCGCATTTCTTCGTGATGTGATGAAGGAGAACGACCGGGCAACGATATTTACTGTCGGTCAAAAACCGGCGATGATCCAGCCACGAGACACGGCCGAACGCTCGATCGCGAGCATTCTATCGATCTTTCCGCAGAAAGGAGCGACCGCATACTTCGACACCGTGCGGGCCGCGACAAACTATCTAAACACCAACGCTCCGGCCGGACGCCGACGCGTCATCGTCGTTATCTCGGACGGAGACGATAACTTTAGCGAAGGCCTGCAAAAAGTGCAGCGCGCCACAGAGCGTAAGATCGTCGACGGTTCGCCCGATGTCGATCTTAAAAAATTGGGAAGTTTAGTACTGCAATCACAGCAAGCGGCGAAGGTTTCGGAGCGGGCAAAGGTTTTGAAGGGTTTGCAGGACGCCGATACTGTTCATTACTCGATCAACCCCGGTGGCAGCTCGTATTTGCTTAATAAAATGAGCGTTTTTGGGCAGGAGAATTTGCAGCTTTTCGCCGATGCGACCGGCGGAACGGCATTTCTGCCTAAATTCTCACCGGTCGATCTCAAGGACAAGCTGCAAAACGAAGGAAATACGCGCCGAAATAAAGAATTGCTCGTTCGTATCTTCCGCCAGCTAACCAACGAACTCCGCTCGCAGTATCTGGTCCAGTATTATTCGGACGCGAATTACCCGTTGAACAAATTCGTCAAACTAGAAGTCGGCCTCCACGCCAAACCGGCGGCAAAGATCCGGGCCAGACAAGGCTACTACGTGACGAACTAGTCGCGATACGTCGCCGGATCCACGGAGACCTTGCGAAGCGTATCGCCTGTTCCAACCTGCGTCATCGTTTTCTTTTTCGGGGTCGGTGACGGCTCCGATACATCGCCCTGAATAACTTTGCCCATCAATGGCCGCGTAGGTTCATAGGCGACTGCTCCCATTGTCATCTGTGGAGTCGGGGTCGTGAACGGGATGAGAAATTGCCCGACCATCGTCGCCTTATTCTTTGAAAACATCGAGACAAACAGCAGCCCGCTGAACAGAGCGACCAGCATCGACGCGACCGCTGTCGCATAGATCTTCGTCCGTGCCTTGATCTTCGCCCAGCCCACCGGGCAATCCGCCGTGATGACCGTCCCATCCGCACGCTGATAATAACGCACACACAAACGCCCTTCCGCATTCGTTACCAAAGCCTCGGCCTCATCCCTCGTCATGCCCGAAAGATTGTAAACATTCAGCTTACAGTCACCACAAAACCGCTTGCGGTTGTCACCGTACATCTCATTCCAGTCCGCCGGACACGGACTAGCGATCTTAATATTATTCAGCGGACTATCAAATTTCGACATATAAAAACTCCGTTCAAATTAAACTCAGCAATTGCTGCTCGAGTATTGAACGGAGTTTTAAAAAGTTCTTGCAGAATTACTTGATCTACCGATCTCACCTGCTAAACACTTCAATCGAGAAGCTCCTTTAGCCCGTTAATATCGGGCGACGACTCTAGCACTTCAAGTTTACTCTCCTCATCAGAAGTTAGCCGCTTCACATCCTCGACGACATCAATGACTCCCATAAAACCCTCCGATATACGTTACCTCACTTGGATGCCGCTCCACCATTTGGCGGAACTAAAGCAATCAGCCGCCTTAACGTTGTGTTGATGGCTTTAGAATCAGGAAAATACTCTCTCACATCCGGTTCGATCGCCGCAAAATACTCGTCCGAAACTACTTTGTCTCCGTTGTATACCTTCACCGAATGCCCGGCTTTGTAGGCCGTAGCATATTTGCCGCGAACACCTTTTTGTCCCGAGAGATCATACTCGGCCAACATATCGTCCATAGCCTTTTTCATGCTTTCTCGAGTTAGACTTGGCTTTTGCAACGTCCCACTCGAATAACAACTCCATTGGTCGGAATTATAACATCAACCTGCCGAGCGTCGATACTTATGTGTAATCGGTCTTCGCCTGCCGACGCCGATCGCATTTTTTGAAATTATCAATGTCGGCGGGAGTTGTTGGCGTTTGAATTCGTTTGCCGGGTGCTCGACTTTGTTGAGGATCCAGTAAACGCGTTCGGGGTCGTGGCCGGCGGCGATTATTTCGGCGGGTGAGGCTTTTTGCTCGAAATAAAGCTGCAGGATCGGGTCCATCAGGTCGTAGGGCGGCAGGCTGTCCTGGTCGAACTGGTTTGGGGCGAGCTCGGCGGACGGCAGTTTGTCGATGATTTTTTCAGGTATGACCTCGCGTCCGGCGTTGATGTTGATCTGCCTCGCCACCTTCCACACCTCGGTTTTCAGGACATCGCCAAGCACGGCGAGGCCGCCGTTCGTGTCGCCGTAAAGCGTGCAGTAGCCAACGGCGAGTTCGCTCTTGTTGCCGGTTGAGAGCACCAGTCGGCCTTCTGCATTGGAGATCGCCATCAGGATCACGCCGCGAATTCGCGACTGCATATTTTCGGCAGCCAGGCTGTCACCGCCTTTGGTCGGTTTATGCAACCCCATTTGTTTGAGCAGAACCTCAAATGTCGCCGAGATCGGCTCGATCCGGCTTTCGCAACCAAGGTTTCGCACCAATTCTTCCGAATCCTTCACACTTCCCTCGGACGAAAACGGCGAAGGCATCATCACGCACAACAGATTTTCGGCGCCGATCGCCTCCGCCGCGAGAGCCGCGACCAGCGTCGAATCGATTCCGCCGGACAGGCCGAGAACCGCCTTTGTAAAGCCATTCTTCCCAGCGTAATCGCGAATGCCGAGCACGAGGGCTCGGCGGATAGATTCGATCTCGTCACCCGTGATTCCGCGAGCATCGGGTTTGCGGACATCGAGTTCGACGGTTTCGACAAACTCCTCAAATGCCGGTGCCTGCAAAATAATATCGCCTTCCTCGTCTGCGATCAGGCTCGCGCCATCGAAGATTATTCCATCGTTGCCGCCGATCAGATTCACAAAGACTATCGGTTTTGACTGCAGTTTCGCACGGTGGGCGACCATGTCGCAGCGAACTTTGATCTTGCCTTTGTTATATGGCGAGGCGTTGATCGAGACGATAATGTCCGCTCCCATCGCGACGACCTCGTCCACCGGGTCGCTTTCGTAGAGCCGTTCGCTCCAAAAAGTTTTATCGTTCCAAAAATCCTCGCAAACGACGACACCGATCTTGACGCCGCCGATCTCAAAAACGCTGCGATGATCGGACGGCTCGAAATAGCGGGGATCGTCGAAAACATCGTACTCCGGCAAAAGCGTCTTATCCGCGAAGCCAATCAACTTCCCATCGCTCATCACCGCCGCCGAATTGAACAACCTGCGGCCGTTTCGATCACCGGTCGGCCTGATCGTGCCGACGATCGCGGTGATCCCTGCCGTTGCCGCTGCGATCTCGTCGAGGCAGTCACCGGAAGCCGCAATGATGTCCGCGTCCTGAAACCAATCCTGCGAAGTATAGCCGTGCGTTGCGATCTCCGGAAAAACGACCAGGTCAGAGCCGTCCGCCCGAGCCTTATTTATCGCTTCGATTATCTTGCTCGTGTTTCCAACGATATCGCCGTTAGTCGTATTGATCTGTGCAATTGTTACCCGCATAGTGAAAGTATAAACCTTGAGGCCCCGATATAAAGCCGCCCCAAAAGATTTGCCGTCAATTGGAATAAAAAAGGCCACTTTCTCAATTAGGTTGAAAGGAGACCTTGATCAAAATATATGAAACTTAAAACTCTGTTGGCAATGACCTTTCTACTGGCTTTTGGGGCAACGGCATTTGGTCAGACGGCCAATCCTGACGAAAAAAAGGACGCCGGAAAGAAGGACTCGATGATGATGCGTTCGAAGACCGATCCGATCAAAGTCGGCGATACGGCGCCTGATTTTACGCTGACCGATCAAAACGGCAAGCAAACCGCTCTGTCCGCCGCCGGTGCGCCGGTCGTGCTTGTCTTTTACCGCGGATATTGGTGCCCGTTCTGCATGCGTCAGCTTGCAGAACTTCGAACTTTGCTAGACAAGGGCGAAAAGACCAAACTCTACGCAATTTCTGTCGATCCGGCCGATAAACAAAAGGTGACGATGGAAAAGATCGCGAAAGACGGCAAAGGCGAGATCAATTTCCCGCTACTTTCCGATCCCGATCACAAGACGATCGATGCCTACGGCGTTTACGATCCGACATACGCGGGGCAGCGATTCGACGGCATTCCGCATCCGGTTGTCATCGTTCTCGACAAAAACCGCAAGGTCACCTTCGTCAAGGTCGAGATGGACTACAAGGTTCGCCCGTCAAACGAAGATATCAGAGCAGAACTCGCGAAACTGAAGTAATTTCAAGATAATTAATCGCAGATCAACGCAGATAAAATCGGATCAGGACAATCAAAAGCCTCCGATCTTGTCTGCGTTGATTTGCGCCCTGCGTTGATTCACTCTTGAGAGCGTTTCACCATCGTCAGACGATTTCCGCGGTCGTTGTATTTGACCTCATCCATGATGTTGTAGATGAATAGAACTCCGCGGCCGGAGGTTTTGAAAAGGTTGGCGGGGTCGAGCGGATCGGGGATATTTTTTACGTCAAAGCCTTCGCCCTCGTCCTCGATCGTAAATTTAGCTTCCTGTTTTGAGACCTCGGCGGTTATACGAACGAGTTTGCGGGCGTCAAACTTATTCCCGTGCTTCACAGCGTTCACAAATGCTTCGTCAAGAGCGACAAATAGATTCGACTGCTCGGCCTTGATCACGCCCAGTTTTTCTACACGCTTCATCAAATATTCGAGAACGACGTGCATCAGCGAGATCGCACTCGGTAGTTCGAACTCGATATTCTCGTGCAGGTCTTTTACCACCTGCTCGGTGTCGACGTAACGGATCTTGTAATCCAAAACGGTCGCCACCAGATTCTTTAATTCTTCTTCGTCGAACTCGTCACGGCGAAAATTCGACGCGCAGATCTTAAACGCCTTGACGTGCTCGCCGGCGTGGGCGAGCGACACATCGGGAAGACACTCATCGCCCTGCTGTTCAAAGTTCACCCCGACACTTTCCACATCTAGATCGGTGATGACCAGATCGAAATCGTGGAGATCTTCCGCAAGCATTGCATCTTCGCGGTTTTCGAGCACCATGACGTTGTGGCCGACAA
>JBBRUA010000219.1:0-5377 GCA_038248245.1 Pyrinomonadales bacterium
CAGGCTTTAGTGCATACAAACGCAACGGCGGAAAGTGGACGCGCGTTTACGAGGGTTCAAACTATCACTGCGGATATTAAATAAATGTGACGGCCGAGATAGACAATTTTTTCTTTGGCGGTTCGAAGAGTTAAGTTCGTAAAAAGACTTAACACTTTTTCTTTTGAGATATGTATAAATTTTTACAAAGGTCATCCGCATTGATGATCGCCGCGAGCATGATCGCTCCGACACTTGCACTGTCGGGCCAAACCTCGTTTCCCACCAAACGTGAGGAAACGGCCGACACGTGGCGGAGCGCCGGCTGGAAGGCCGTCGAAAATGCGAAACGCGTCAGAAATCGGACAAAAAAGGCTAAGAACGTCATCCTTTTTATAGGTGATGGAATGGGAGTCTCGACGCTGACCGCGGCGAGAATCTTTGAAGGGCAACAGCGCGGGGAAAGCGGTGAGGAAAACCGTTTGAGCTTTGAGGAATTTCCATTCTCGGCACTTTCAAAAACCTACAGTGCGAACCAGCAAACCTCCGATTCGGCGCCGACGATGACCGCGATCATCGCCGGTGTGAAGACCGACGAAGGAGTTATTTCCGTAAATCAGAACGTCCAGCACTCGAACTACAAAACGGTGGCCGGCAACGAGACAAAAACCCTACTCGAATACGCCGAGGAGGCCGGACGATCGACTGGAATCATATCAACTGCCCGCCTGACGCACGCGACCCCGGCGGCGTGCTACGCACACTCGGCAGATCGCGATTGGGAGTCTGACGCTGACATTTTCAGGAGCCGCAAAGACGCTTACGAGGCGAAAACGAAGGATATCGCGAGCCAATTATTAGATTTTTCGTACGGCGATGGCTTAGAGGTCGCACTTGGCGGCGGACGCTCCAAATTTCTGCCAAAGGGAACGGCGGATCCGGAATATCCAAATTTGACCGGAGAAAGACTGGACGGTCGTGACCTGACCAAGGAATGGCAGAGTAAATATAAAGACTCGAACTACGTATGGAATAAGCAACAGTTCGATGCGATCGATGCAAAAAAGACCAAACACCTTTTCGGACTTTTTGAGCCGTCGCATATGAAATTTGAGCATGATCGCCCGAAAGATCCCGGTGGTGAGCCTTCGCTCGCGGAACTCACATCAAAAGGCATAGATGTGCTCTCCCAAAATAAAAAGGGTTACTTTTTGATGGTCGAGGCCGGGCGGATCGATCATGCTCATCACAATGGCAATGCGTATCGGGCCCTCGGAGATACCATTGCTCTTTCAGACGCCGTCAGGGCAGCGATGAATAAAGTGAATTTGGAAGATACGCTTATCATTGTCACTGCCGACCACAGTCATACATTTTTTATTCAGGGTTATCCATCACGTGGAAACAATATTCTAGGCCTTGTTCACGAGGTCGATAACGACGGTTTGATCGAAGAAAAGGCGAAGAACGACCGCAATAAAAAGCCGTTCACAACGTTGGGTTACGCAAATGGACTCGGAGCACGCGGTGCCGAAAGGCCCCTTCTTGACGAGAAAACCGTAACCGATCCGGATTATTTACAGGAGGCGAATATTCCATTGGTTGCCGAAACTCATGGTGGTGAAGACGTAGCGATCTTTGCTATCGGACCCAATGCCCATCTAATTCGCGGTTCAATGGAGCAGAACTGGATATTTTACGTGATGGCGGACGCTATGAGGTTGGGCCGAAAATGAAGATAGTTTTTATGGGAACGCCGCAGGCGGCTGTTCCTTCACTTGAGAGGATAATTGCCGACGGCCATGAGATCGTCGCCGTCTATACTCAACCGGACAGGCCATCCGGACGCGGTAACAAGATCACATTTTCGCCAGTGAAAACGTGTGCGATAGAACATGGGTTAGCTGTTCTGCAACCTACAAAGATCAAAACGCCTGAGGCTATAGAATTATTTCGATCACGCGCTGCAGAGGTCGCAGTCGTCGTCGCTTACGGACGCATATTGCCGGAGACTTATTTAACCGCATTTGAAAAGGGAACTGTGAATGTTCATTTTTCACTTCTACCGAAATATCGCGGAGCCGCTCCAGTTAACTGGGTGATCGTTAATGGCGAGAAAGAAACCGGCGTTACTACTATGAAGATGGACGCCGGTCTGGATACAGGCGACATTCTTATCCAAACGGCCACCGAGATCGGCCAGAAAGAGACATCGATCATGTTAATGGAGCGACTTGCGGATATTGGAGCGGAAGCTTTGTCGCAAACACTTAACAGTTTTGATTCGTTAGTGCCTAAACCTCAAGATCATGATCGAGCCACTCTCGCTCCGATAATGCGGAAGGAAGACGGCCTGGTCGATTGGAATTTGCCAGCCTTGAAGATTATTAACCGCATTCGTGGGTTTCAACCTTTCCCAACGACGTTCACGACTTATATCGGATCACGTCTCACGATCTGGGTGGCGGTTGAGGCCACTTCCATGGATGACTTGGAATTCGGCGTTCCGGGAACGATTCTCCGGGCAAAAGGTGACGCTCTCTACATTGCCTGCGGTGAGGAAACGATACTCTCAGTGGTAGAATTACAACCGGAGGGCAAACGGCGAATGGCGACGCGTGATTTCAACAATGGCGTGCAGCCGAAAGTCGGAACGAAATTAGGATCGGACTAAAATGGAGAGTGTTGCGGAATATCAGATCATAAACTTCTACGAATTCAAGGAAATGGAAGCCGTCGGCGACCTTGATTCGATCAAGTTGCGCCTAAAAGAAGTGTTATCCGAGACCGGAGTGCGCGGTACAATAATTTTGGCGAATGAAGGATTTAACGCCAGTTTGTGCGGTACGCAGATGGAGATCGATTCGTTCGTTCCGCTGTTCGAAGATATCTTTGAGACCAAGTTAAATCCCAAAATATCTTTCCACGACAATCGACCTTTGCGAAAGATCGATGTCAAGATCAAGCCGGAGATCGTGACGTTGAAAAGACAGGTCGATATATCGAAGGGCGACGGCACCCACGTAAAACCCGTAGATTGGAACGCGATAATCAAAGACCCGGAAACGGTAATTCTCGATACGCGCAACGATTACGAGTTTAGAAACGGAACATTTCGCGGTGCCATCAACCCGGGAACTGAAAAATTCAGCGACCTTCCCACATTTGTTGAGGAAAACCTCGACCCTGAGAAACATAAGCGAATTGCGATGTTTTGTACCGGCGGTATTCGTTGCGAAAAGTTTGCTCCGTACATGAAAAGTCTCGGTTTTGACGAGGTTTATCAGCTTGAGGGCGGAATTCTAAAGTACATAGAGGAAACGCCGGTCGATCAGACGCTTTGGGAGGGCGAGTGCTTTGTTTTTGATGAACGGAGAACGCTGACATCTGAACTTAAACAAGGAATCGGGCCTGATTATTCGCTGCGTCATCCTGAAAAAGACCCAACCTAATGAACATCTCACCTTCTCGTCTGGCCGCGTTTGAGATCCTCGAAAAGATCGAACTCGAAAGAGCATTTTCATCGAATCTTCTGCCAATTTATGAGGAGTCTCTCTCAGAGAAAGACCGCGCACTTTGTCACGAATTGACGCTCGGTACACTTCGGCGTCAAATCTATCTCGATCGGGTTATCGAGTTGTTTTCGAAATCGAAGAAACTCGATATTCCTGTACTGATCGCCCTTCGACTCGGACTTTATCAGCTTCTGTTTCTCGATCGCGTTCCTGATTATTCAGCGATAAACGAAAGCGTCGAGCTCGTAAAGCAGTCGAAAAAGAGGTCAGCGAGCGGTATGGTGAACGCTATCCTCCGCCGTGCAACCCGAGAAGAGCCGGTTCTAAAGTTCCGAGACGAGATCGAACAAGTTTCAGTCGAGACCTCTCATCCGCGTTGGCTGATCGACCGCTGGATAGCTCAGTTTGGTGCCGTTGAGGCGTTTGAGATCGCGGCCGGCAACAACTCAGTTCCGCAAGTCGCCTTTCGACGGACCAATAATCATCACGAACTCGTCGATGATCTGCCATCCACCCATCCATCAGAATTTGTCGACGCATGTCTTTTAGCGGATCGGATCACACCCGAACTGCGTCACCTTGAGCAGAAGCATGCGATCTACTTCCAGGACGAAGCGTCGCAGATGGTCGCGGCGTCTATTGAGTTAAAAAGCGGCGATAAATTTCTGGATGTTTGTGCGTCTCCGGGAAGTAAAAGTACTGCGATCGCAATAAATTCTCATTCGAGCACGGCGAATGTGATCGCGGGTGATATTTCGGACCGTCGAATCGACTTTCTTCGAAAGAATTGCGAAGATCAGGGCGTTTCGGACGTCAGTCTTGTCCAGTATGACGCAGTTGTTGATCTGCCGTTTGCCGAGAATTCGTTTGATTCAGTTCTTGTTGATGCTCCATGCTCCGGAACCGGAACGATCCGTCATAATCCTGAGATCCGCTATAATTTAAGGCCCGCTGACCTCAAGGATCTACCAGACAAACAACTAAAGATACTCAGAAATGCATCAAACATGGTGAAAGGCGGCGGCGTCCTAGTCTATTCGACCTGCTCGCTTGAGCATGACGAAAACGAAGCCGTCTGCGAAGCATTTTTAGCTTTATGCACCGATTTTATCGTTTCGAAACCGCTTGTTCCGGAACGCCTTATTGACCGCGACGGTTTTGCACGGACGTTTCCGCACCGGGACAATATGGACGGCTTTTTCATTGCAGCCTTTCAAAAACGCTAAATTAGACCTTTCACGGCGTTACGATTGGCTGTAAAAGTGATAAACTTTGGTTTTTGAATTTTGGAGATCGCGAAAATGAGTAACGTTAAGGCCGGTTTGTCGGCAATTGGAAAATTGGTAGCGGTCGGTGTCCTCCTTGGAGTCTTTATGCTCGGCATGGCCGGTGTCGTATACATGTCGCTCCAGGGAACGGAAATAAAGGTTCCGGAAATTACCGGAAAGAGCTTTAAAGAAAGCGAGAGCGAACTGGAAGCTCTGGGTCTTAAGATCAAGAAGCGTGCCGACCGCGTTACGACCGATCCTCCGAACACGATCATCGAACAACTTCCGAAATCGGGCGAAACCGTTAAAACCGGACAGCTTATTCTTGTCATTACGAGTAAACCGCCCCTCAACGGCGAGGAAGCTCCACAGACGATCAAAAAGACAGATGATGATGATTCCGAAAAGATCGAGGAGATGATCTCGGATAAACCCAAAAAACCAAAAGCGAACGCAAATGTTGTTCGAAAGAAGGCAGATACATCGCGCGACGTTAATGCCGATAGCTCAAATTCAAATTCGAACTCGAGCGACAGCAATTCGAATAAGAAGGAGCCGGGAACTAATAACAATTCGACGGAGAAGGGAAACAAGAGCACTTCGGCCCCTCCGGGA
>JBBRUA010000220.1:0-5334 GCA_038248245.1 Pyrinomonadales bacterium
CGCTCTGCGAGAGGTTAAAGAAAAGATCGTTTTCTGTTCGGTCTGCAATAATCTGACCGACGTAAACCCTTGCCTTTATTGTTCTAACCCGAAACGCGACCGCTCGATAATTTGTATCGTTGAGGAACCCTATAATCTCGTTTCGATCGAGAAAACACGTTCGTTTCGCGGGCTCTATCACATTTTGCACGGTTCGCTGTCACCGCTTCGAGGCGTCGGGCCGGACGAATTGATGCTCGCCAATCTGCTCCCGCGTTTGCGACCGGAAAATAATGAAAACGTCGAGATCGCCGAGATCATCGTCGCGACCAACCCGACCACCGAAGGCGAAGCGACCGCCAACTACATCGCCCGCCTCCTAAAACCCCTCGGCGTCCGCGTCACCCGCATCGCCATGGGAATGCCCGTCGGAGCCGACCTAGAATTTGTCGACGAGGTCACGATGGACAAAGCTTTGACGAATCGCCACGAGATCTAGGAGAGGAGGCAGTGGCAGTAGGCAGGAGCAGGGAAGGCGAAATCCGCCTTGCCTTAGCGATATTTGGGAAAGAATTTGTCGGGGTTTGCCATCATGCTGCCGAGCATTCGTCCTACTTCCTCGTTGCCTTCGATAAGCCGAATTTGATCTTCTGCCGGTAGATATTTGCAGTCCTTAGCGATCGACAGCCATACCTGAGTTTCAGTCGCCTCGCCGTCGGCGTCTGACATCTTATTCACGAACGCTTTGGGATATTGCCGCTTTCTATAACCCTCGGCGATGTTCGCGGCAACGCTTCGAGAAGATCGGCGGATCTGATCAGTTAGGGAAAAGCGTTCCTCCGACGGAAATCGTTTCGAAAGCTCAAAAATCTCCATTGCTAGAGCATAGGCAAGTTGGAATACCCGTAAATCACGATATCCCTGCATTCTTCCCTTTTCTCAGCCCGCTATTTGCCGCTGCCCACTTCTTCTTCCCGTCCTGCCTACCGCCCCTGCCTACTGCCACTTCTTCCTAAAACCGCACTCTCTGCTCTTCAGCCTCAGACGCGCTACGTGAGTTTTTCCATTCCTCTTCGGTTTCGTAAAAATTAACGTCGAAGCTCAGCATTGATTTGGCGGTGACGCCTTCAAATTCGTTGGGGGCGTCGTCGAATTTAGCGATCGTACCGATACCGATGACGTCGGTGCCTAGTTCCTTGACCAGCTCGATCGTTTCGTAAATTGCCTTGCCCGACCGGTTGATATCGTCGACGATGATCGCCGGATAGACCTCATATTCAGACATGTACTGGCGAAACTGACGCGTGCCGTCTTCCATTTCGGCCCAGTAGATCTGCTGTGCGCCGAGAGCCTCGCGGACGCCGAATGCGACCATGATGCCGCCGGGGCTCGGGCTTATGACCGACACCTTCGGCAGGCGGCTCGAGATCGATTTCTCCATACGAAACATACGGCTCAGCCCGACCGACAAAATACGAGCATTGTCGTAGTAGCGAAACGCTAACGGCATCTGAAAGTAGTGCGAAGCGTGTTTGCCGTTCGGATAGACGAAGTGGCCTTTTCGGTAAGCTCCGGTGTCGGTCATGATCTTCATGACGGATTCGGGTGAAGGTATAAGATCGATCATATTAATTCTCCTCGCGATATTCGAAAAATATCTTTTGAATAGACGATTTTAATGAGCGAGCAGCGTTTTATCAAACATCCGTCTGAAATATCTTTTGGATAAGAAACTGCTGATCGAGATTCATTTCCTGTGGAATTTCTGCGGGAGCGAACCATTTGACCTGTTTGATCTCCATGCTCTTGATCTCGCCTTTACCGGTCGTCTCTGCACGAAAAAGCACCTCGATGTGACGTTTCAGCGTTCTGATCCGGTAGAAGGTGACATTTGTGAGTTCGATGCCGGTCTCTTCGCGGATCTCGCGGCGGATCGCCGCTTCAGGTTGCTCGCCGGGCTCCATAAATCCGCCCGGCAGTCCCCAACCCGAGCCCGGCCGAAAAACGTGGTCGAGCAGCAACAATTCGCCGTGCTCATTAGTGATGATCGCCGCGACCGAGGCCGTAAATTTCGTCTGCGTGAACCGCGTGATCCAAAGCCGCACCGGTGCCGGCGTGACCTTCCAACCAATACTTACAAATCGCGTGATCGAACTATTCAAAATTTGCCTCAAAAATCGCGGAAAAACAACTCGGTTATAACTTTATATACACTATGGACCGTTTGAACGGCGGTCGCATTCTTTTCTATCTTAACAGTTACCCACCAAGGATTTAGTATGAACCTCCTGCAACCGAGTTTTCGCTCGATTACCTATTTTGTTTTGACGTTGATTTTTACCATTCCTGCTTTCGGCCAGAGCGATGCTGTGAAAAACGATCTCGGTAGATCTTTTCGCAATTTCGACGCGGTTCGTGTCGATGAGCAGTCGCGGACGATGAAATTCAACGCCGCCGGGCGGAGCGTTGAGATCGCACTAACGCCGCACGACATACGCGCCGCCAACTATCGCGCCGAGAACACCGGTATCGACGGCAACACTTCCGTCGAGCGCTCACCGGTTAACACGTTCATCGGAACGGTCAACGGCGATCCGCGGCTCGCATCGAGGATGGGTGTCGTGAACGGCAGATACGAAGGTTTCTACACGATAGGCGGCGAACAATTTTTCGTCGAACCGGCCGCCAGTTACACAGATTCAGCCGCTCCAAACGACTACGTCGTTTATCGGCTGCAGGACACGATCCAAACGAACGCTTTTTCCTGCGGATCGCACCTCGCCGACAAGATCGAGGGCGGCAAAGCATTGATCGGCGGCGATGCGGTCAACGCTCCGACGGCCAACAAACGTATCGAACTCGCCACCGAAGCCGATCTCACATTCGTTAATACACTCGGAGGCGTAGCTGCCGCCAACGCTGAGATCGCCAGCATCATCAATGTTCTCGAAGGCCTTTATTCCAGTGAAGCCCAATTATCGATCGTCATCGTCTTTCAGCATTCGTGGACGACTCAGGATCCGTTCGGCGGCGCGAATAGCGAGGTTACAGTCCGCAATTTTCAGGCGCACTGGAATGCAAATTTTCCCGCGACCACCACGCCGCGTGATGCCGCTCATCTTTTTTCGGGAAATGCCAATCTGCAGGGACAGGGCTGGGCGTTTATCGATGTCATCTGCAATAACCCGAGCTTCGCATACGGAATGAGCGGCTACGTCAACTTTGCCTCGGGCCGGTACCTCATAATGGCTCACGAAATCGCGCATAATCTCGGTGCCGCACACGTAGACGTCGGAAGCTGTGCGAATACGCTGATGAATAGCAGTTTGACCGGAGCGACGCCGCTCGAATTTTGTCAGACATCACGCGACCAGATCGCAGCCCATGTGGCGACGAGCGGATCGTGCCTGACCGAACGATCTACGTGCGGATTCGATTTTGACGGCGATTCGAAGGCGGATATCTCGATCTTCCGTCCCGCTGTCGGTGAATGGTGGCTGCAGAAAAGCAGCGATGGTTCGAACTATGCTGCCCAATTCGGATCGTTTACAGACCGGATCACGCCCGCCGATTTCACCGGTGACGGCAAAACAGACATCGCGTTCTGGCGGCCGTCAACCGGGTTCTGGTACGTGCTCCGCAGCGAAGATTCGTCGTTCTTCGCGTTTCCGTTCGGAGCGTCGGGCGATACACCCGTTCCTGCCGATTTTGATGGCGATGCTAAGACCGATGCCGCAGTCTTTCGCAGTTCGTCGAATACGTGGTTCATTTCGCGTTCATCGGACGGCGGAACGACGATCTCGCAATTCGGTGTTAGCGACGACGTGCCGGTAACGGCGGATTATGATGGCGACGGGCGTTCGGATATAGCGATCTTCAGGCCCAGCGTTTCGCAATGGTGGATCAGCCGCAGCACCGCCGGCCTGACGGCGGTTCAGTTCGGTTCGGCCGGAGACAAGGCCGTCCAGGGCGATTACACCGGCGACGGCAAAGCCGATGTCGCGATCTGGCGTCCCGCAACCGGTGCCTGGTCGATACTCCGCAGCGAAGACTCAAGCTTCTACTCATTTCCCTTCGGTGCAAGCACCGATATTCCCGCACCCGCCGATTACGACGGCGACGGCAAATTCGACGCCACCGTCTTCCGCCCGTCGAATTCCACTTGGTTTTCCAACCGAACAACAGCGGGCGTCGTCATCCAGCAATTCGGCATCCCCGGCGATTTGCCGCTGCCGAATGCGTTTGTGAGATAAGAGCTTAGAAACGAGCTAAACGAAAAGACACCGACAGGAATTGATCCTGTCGGTGTCTTCTTTTTTGTGTACTGCCGACTGGCTACTTCCCCGCGACTACTGCCTCACGGAATCGTGACGACGGTGTAGATGGGAGAGGTGTTGCCTATGGGCGCGTTCTTTTTGAGTAAAGTGCCGCGGTATTGGCGTGATTCGGGGTCGTCGGGAGGTACGGACGGTGCGATTTGAATTCCGGGCGTACTTGTGTAAACTCCGGCGATTGCCCAAACGGTCTCCGACTTTCGCTTGAACTCAACCTGCATCGCGTCCTGACCTTGCTTTGAGAACGTGATCTCGATAATGTTTCCCGGCTTTGCCAGGATCTTAAGTTCGGCGGTCAGATCGTTTGGATTGAAAGCTGGCGGTCCCGTATCGACCAGCCCGAGCTGTTCGCCGATGCTCTGATTGTATCCAGCCGAAGATTTTATCCGTTTGATGATGGCCTTGGCCTCCGCTTCCATGCCGTTAAAAGCTGCCTGCGGCAATGACATTGTTGAGAAAACGATCGGTGTCGGAGCCGGAGCGTTCGGATCGCCCTCGAAAAGCGACCGCTTAAACGCCGTAAACGCCTCGCGTTGATCGCTGATCTCCTGCGCAAAAGTCACGATATATTGATAATTATCAGCCTGCTTGACAAAGAAATCGACGTCGGGCCCAGCCAACCCAAGCTGCCCCGCGACAAGCGGCAACTGAGTCTTCATCGTCTGAAACAGCAAGTTTATTTCTGCTTCGCTCGTTGGAAATGCTTTTTCTGCCATTCTATTTACCTCCTAAAAGTCCAAAGTATAGATTGTTATTGTTTGGTTATCCGAAATTGGATAACACATTAGAGTTTTGTACGTCAAAATAGGTTGCCTGCACCATAAAAAAGTTCTTTTTTACCGCACGAGCAACCTTTTTTGCGGTGAAATAGGTCTGTTGCACCGCACGAGCAACCTTTTTTGCGGTGAAATAGGTCTGTCGCACCGCACAAGCAACCTTTTTTGCGGTGAAACAGGTCTGTCGCACCGCACGAACAACCTTTTTTGCGGTGAAATAGGTCTGTCGCACCGCACGAACAACC
>JBBRUA010000221.1:0-5245 GCA_038248245.1 Pyrinomonadales bacterium
AAAGTTTTTGCGTTAACGGTTCTAATATGTTGCTGTCTGACGCTTGCCGCGGGCCAGACGCCGGTCGGTGGGGTCGAGGAGACGATAAAGCTCAGCGCCGATGTTGTAAAGCTTTTTGACGCGAGTAGGTTCGCTGAGGCGTTGCCGCTCGCGAGGGTAGTGGTGGCAAAACGCGAAAAAGTTTACGGCCTCGACCATATAATGCTTGGTCAGTCGCTGCGGAATTTGTCGTATATCGAATTAAGGCTCAATCGTCAGTTTGAAGCTCTCGAGAATTTCGAACGTGCTCTGAATATTTACGAAATGAACGAGCCATTGTCGATATCTGATCAGGATTCGCAGGCGGAGATGTTTGAGACGGTCGCGTTTGTAAATATTACGAATGGAACTCCCGCTCGTTCGGTGTCGAAACTGCAACAGGCGATCGCGATCCGCGAGCGGCTGAACGGAGCGGAATCCGTTGAGATCGCGGGGCCGCTAAAATCGCTCGGTCAGGTTTACAACGGCCAAGGCGAATTCGAAAAGGCTGTTCCACTCTTGCTCAGGTCGCTCGAGATACGTAAAAAGTTGCCGATCGAGGACCCGACCGACAACCTGATGCTGCGCGAAACGACCGCGTGTGCGTTACATAAAACAGGCCGCGGCGGTGAATCGGAACAGGTAAATAGCAAATTCCGAACGATACCCAAGAGTTCTTTGGAGATTCCGAAAGATAATACGGTAAACGGAGGTGTGCTGAACGGTAAAGCTACCATGCTTCCGGATCCGGTGACGCCGAGATTACCAAAGTCAGAGCGGGAAAGCGGATCGGTTCTCGTCAGAGTCCTGGTCAATGAGTCGGGCCGCGTCGTTTCCGCGTGCTCGGTCAGCGGGCCGAAGATATTTCACACGGCGGCAGAGGGAGCGGCTTTCCAAGCGATCTTTGCGCCCATGAAGGTCGATGGCAAAGCCGTCAAGGTTTCGGGGACGGTAATCTACAATTTCGCCTTGTAGATATCCCCGATGGTCGCCGCTAGCTTTTGTTCTAATACTTCCTTGGTCAGAGGTTTGATCGCGTATTCGGATGCCCCGAGTTCGGCGGCACGCTGCTGATGTTCGTCGGCGTCGAGCGAGGTCAGCATGACGACCGGAATCGGGCCAAAATTTTCGTCAGTCTTGACGTATTCCAGCAATTCCCAACCGTTCATATTCGGCATTTCTACGTCGGAAATTATTACATCAGGTTGCCAAACACCGGATAAAAGTAATTCGAGGGCCTCGGCACCGTCGTTCGCGGTGATAGCGCGGCAGCCGGTTGCCTCGACCAGTTTTACGTTGTGATGGCGGATGCTCGCACTATCGTCGACGACGAGAACGACTGGTTGACGTTCTGTTTTAGGATCATTTTTCTCGTTGTTGGCGTCGAGACTTTGAACGATGCGGGGCAGACGGATGGTAAATGTAGTGCCGATCTGCGCTTCGGTGCTGAGCGAGACGCTGCCTCCGCGGCCCTCGACGCTCTCGCGAACAATGTTCATACCGATGCCGCGGCCGGCGTTCAAATTTAATGTTTCGGCGGTGGTTAGGCCTTTGTCGAAGATGAGTTCCCACGTTTCGAAATCTGCCATTCTCGCGGCAACCTCGGCTGAAAGGATTCCGCTAGACACCGCTTTTTCTTTTAATTTCAAGGCCGAAATTCCGCGTCCGTCGTCCTCGACGGAAACAATCACATCGTTCTCATCGATTGCGATGCTGACACGGATCAGGCCTTTTTCGGGTTTACCGATAAGGCGCCGCGTCTCGGCGGGTTCGATGCCGTGAACGACGGCGTTCTTTAATAGATGCAGCAGAGGCTCGACCAGAGCATCCATTATTTGGGTATCGATCTCGATGTCAGGATTCCTGATCTCGATGGCCGCCATTTTGCCTTCTTCCTGACAGGTCACGTGAACGGACCGGCTGAGACGCGTTTCGAGCCTACCGAACCTGACCATTCTGATACGCAGCAACTTCTCCTGCATTTCCTCGGTCAAAGTTCGCTGTATCTCAAACAAATGCTCTAGCGACCGATAGTCGTCCGCATCGCCTCCAAGGCTGATCGACGATAGCTTGCCGGAGAGCGATGAGCGGTTGTCGATAAGGCTTTGTGAGACGCGGATCAGTTCATCGAGCCGGTCGAGCGAAACGCGGACCATCGGTGTCGCGGGTACGAGCTTCATTTCCGGAATATTTCCGGTCGCGGACGATGATGTCTTGTCAGGGTTCGTTGACGGTTTGGGAAGCTTGTTGCTTGAGATAGCTTTTATTACGCTGTCGAATTCGACATCGACCGGCACCGCAAAATTGTCGCTCGGCGGAGTTCCGTTCATGAGCGATTGCAGGTGAACGTTCGAGCGGTTAAGCAATTCAAGGACGCGGCGATCGGCACCGCACTGCAACTCGACCATCTTATCCAGCAGATCTTCGACGCGGTGGGCGAGCTGGGATGCGGCGGTCATACCGACGATCCCGGCCGCTCCTTTGAAGGTATGAGCGTTTCGGCGCACTTCCCAGAGTGCATTGCGATCATCGGGCGACGCAGCGAGGGATTTCAGGTTGTGAGAAATGCCCGCGAGCAGATCTTCCGACTCGATGCGAAAAATTTCGAGTGTTTCCTCATCGATCTCAAAGGCCTCAGTGTCGATTTGCCGTGAATCAAGATTTTCGAATGAGGCGTCGACGAATCCCGACACGTCGTCGAGAAAATCGTCGGAGCCGAGCGGCACGTCGAGCAGAGCAACCTCGACGAGAGATATCTGATCGAGAGCTGTGTGAACCGACGTCGAGAAGGACGCGTGGTCGACGGACGTGATCCTGTCGAGCGAATTTTTACAGTCAGCGAGGCGGCCGGCAACGTCCGCAAGATCGAGGTCTAGAGCCTCGGTCCGCAATGACTCGAGGTCGAAGGAACTGACCGCCAACTCGTCAGACGATCCGCCGCTCTGATTAAGGATGAGAAGGCCGGCCCGTGTTCTTGAGAGACGGTCACCGGCCTTTTCGAGAAAGGATTTTACGTTTGCGAGATCCATTGACGGGCAAGGGAGAAGACAAGGAGGAGCCGCGACTATTCGCTGACCTCGGAATCGGCGGCCAGGTAGGTTTCGAGAGTTTTCATTAAAGTTTCGGGTCCGAAAGGCTTTGTGATGTGGTCGGTCGAACCGGCCATACGGCCGCGGACCTTATCAAAAAATCCGTCTCTGCCGGAGATCATAACCACCGGAATGTCTTTCGTGGCCGCACGCGAACGGATCTCCTTGCAGACCTGATAACCGTCCATTCTCGGCATCGTAATGTCGAGCAGGACCAGGTCAGGAGTGACATCTGCGATCATTTCGATGGCCTCGACACCATCGACCGCACAGAGAACGTTGTGTCCGCATTTCTCGAGTTTGCTCGAAATAAGCTTTCGAACGGTCGCACTGTCATCAACGACAAGGATCGTTTTGCCCTTTGGCAAGGCCTCGACGTTCTGTTCCTGCTTTCGGATCTCTCCGCGACGGATCGCGAGCGTGTTGACTTGGCTAGAGAGAATTACGTCGTTCGGATCGCTACGCAACGCCTCTTGAAGAAATGCGAGACCCATGTCGTGATTTTTAAGATTGAAGTGGCCGATACCAAGCAGTTTCAGCTCGTCCGCAGAAAATTCTCGCGAATTCCACTCTGCTTCCATTTTCGTGATAGCCGTCTGAACCGCATCGCGATCGGCGGATCCGTTGGCGAGTAGCGATTCCACATCGGACAATGTCAGGACCGCACGGCACTCGCCGCATGAGAATGATTGAGGTTCGATCTCGGCACTGCAAAACGGACATGCCGGAATAGTTGGCTGTGCAGCCTCGGCGAACACTGGTTCCGGCACATGTCCGAAATCTGTTTCTGGGTCAGAGCTATCTTCATCGACCCGTGAATCCCACGGCTCCGGTTCTGTGTATTCGACGGCTTTCTCTTGGAATGGCGAAGCGACCGTTTCGTGAATGGACATCAACTCATCAGCATCTATCGTGTCTTCGGACTGGCAGGAATCGGTCTTAAAGGCCTGAGTTTCGGCGAAAGGCGATGCATACGCATTCGATTCCTGAGCGGTTTCCTCAACCGCAAAGCTTGGTCTTTCGATCGGGAGAGCTTCTTCATGGAAAGGATCGATGCTTTCGGCAGAGATACGAAAAGCCTCGACCAGATTCGACTCGTAGAAGAAGTTCGGTTCGGAAACGGGTTCAAAAGATGCCTGAGCATCTTGAAGACTCACCGGCGGGTCGTCATCTGCATGATTGTCGCTGAAATAGCTCGTTTCTTCGACTGCGTAATCCGTTGCTTCCGGTTCGGGAGCTGCGAACTCTTCGACGACCTCGCTCGGCAAATAGTCGGCATGCTCAGATCCATTATCCGTTTCTTCCTCTAAGGCATAAGAACTTACTTGCTCGCTGTCGGCATTCTCGGTGTCCGCGGAGATTGATTCTTGGAAGTACTCCGGTTCCGCCGTTTCGGCAGCGATCGAACTGTCATCGTTGGTTTCATCCTTGCTGAAGCTGGTGAAAGCTTCTTCAGATTCCGATTCAGCCAGTTCCGTGGTCTCGGCGGAAAAATCTTCTGTTTGAACTTCAGCTAAAAGCTCCGTAACAACATCAGCCTCCGCTGCGACATACGCAATTTCGGTTTCGACAACATCGGCGGGCTTTACCGACTCGGCGAGTTCGGAAAGGAAGTTAAAGCCGTACTGGGCAAAGGCGTTTGACGGATCAAATTGCAGTACGCGGTCGTAGGCGTTGAGTTTATCGTCGAAAGAGCGGGCGAGGTGCGATCGAAGAACCCACGCCTCCGTGTTTTCCGGTTCGCTTTCCAAAACGCTGTCAAGCATTTCGTTTGCCTGAGCGTGATCGCCGTCTGTAGCTAAAACTTTTATGTCATGCATCTTCGCTGCAGCCCGATCGAATTCGATATCTTTGACCGCTGCAACAGTTTCCGCGTTTTCCGGATTCAACGACAGGGCACGCTCGAGGCACTCGAGTTTATCGTTTTCGTCTTCGAGGAGCGATGCCTTCCAGAACCAAGCCATCTCGCAGTTCTGATCGGTCTCGATCGCTTTGTCGAAACATTGCATCGCGTAATCGTTCTGGAGTTCCTGCATTGCTGTCTGGCCACGCTGGACGTGGGTTTTCGCGAGCAGCGAACAGGTGGCGGTTTTCCAAGTCAGGGCACGTGAATTTTCCGGATCGACGTCGAGCGCGTT
>JBBRUA010000222.1:0-5237 GCA_038248245.1 Pyrinomonadales bacterium
ACTATTCTCGGTGCCTCATCTAGCATTAACAGCTTGAACTATTTCAACTATTTCACCGAGATCGAGGACACTTTTATCCGCCGCCGCGGGAAGAATTTGTTTATCAGCCCGATCGATTGGGCGATGATCGAATCGTGGCAGGAACGCGGTATCCCAATGCATATCGTAATCCGAGCGATCGAATCCGTGTTTGACGTCTACGACAAACAACCGCCAGGCACGCGTTCGATCAAAAGTTTGATCTATTGCCGCGAAGAGGTCGAGGTGCAGTTTGCCGAGTGGTCGCGCTCGCAGGCAGGGAAGTCGAGCGGTGCGGCGGCGGACGACTCGATGTTTTCGGTGGACGAGATCCGCGTTCATATCGCCCGATCGATCGACTCTTTGAACGCCATTCCGAACGAAGACATGGCCGAGGACATCGCCCGATCCATCGCCCGACTCGACGAGATCGGCAGCAACCTCACCGACAATTTTGAGGCGATCGACGGCACGCTGTCCGACATCGAAAAAATGCTCGAGCGTTCGATGCTAACTAATTGGAACAAACCGCATCTAAAAATATTGGAGAAAGAGATCGCCGCTCAGCTCAAGGCCTACAAAGCCGAAATGGAGCCCGAAGCGTACAAAAATACGTTCGAACTGATGCTGCTCAAACGGCTTCGCGAAGAATCCGGAATGCCGCGTCTCGGCCTGTTTTACCTATGAAAAAGTTCGCCCTGATCCTATCGATATTGGCCGCCGCCGCAATTTCCGCCGCCGCCCAAACTAAATCGCCCACGCCCGCCAAAATTCCCGCCGGCGTGCCTATCAAACCGGGGACGACACTAGCGAAGGCGGCCGTCGCGACCCAGAAAAATGTTGTCGATCCCGGCAAGGTAAAGGGCAAGACATATACGAATACGACGTTCGGCTTCGAAGTCGTTTTCCCGGACACGTGGCTGATCCCGGGCGACGATTTCGAGGGATTCATGAAAGATAAGGGCTACGATCTCGCCGTCCGGGTAAAAGCGACCGATCCGCAGGCGAAGGCGAACGTCCGGCGATTCGAAAAGCAGGTCACGCTGCTGCTCACTGCCTACCGCTCGATGCCCGGCACGCGGGACAACGGTATCGTTCTTATTTCCGTCGAAGACCTGACCGACAGTCCGAAGGTAAAAGACGCCGTCGACTACTTCGACCTGATGCGTGCCCAGATCAGCACGATGAAATTGCCCACTGATTTCAAATATTCCGAGGTCGGTGCCGAGAAGTTGGGACCGAAGCAGTTCGCCTACCTCGAAACGTCATCGAACGCCGGTAAAAAGCGTATGTACGCGACCGTTCGCGGCCGCCACGCGATCATGTTCACACTTTCGTATTCCGCCAATGACGATCTTGTAACGTTGCGTCGTATATTAGAGGAAGCTAATTTCTCGATAAAATAACGCAAAACAGTGACTGAAAAAACAAAATACGCCCCCGGCGACACTCTCGATCTAAAAATTGAAAAAATTGTACCCCGCGGATTCGGCCTCGCCTTCGCCGAAGGCCTCACCGTCTTCGTGCCGCTCGCCGTCGCCGGCGACAGCGTTCGCGTCAAGATCGATCAGATAAAAAAACGCACTGCGTTTGCAGATATCGTCGAGGTGTTGGAGGCTTCGCCGAATAGAATTCAGCCTCCGTGCCCGCATTTCGGCGTTTGCGGTGGATGTGACTTTCAGCAGATGAATTACGAATCGCAGCTCCGTGCAAAACTCGATATCATCCGCGACTGCCTGAAACGCATCGGGAAAATAGATTTCGACGGTCTCGGCATCGAACCGAGCCCGATGGAATTTGAGTATCGTTCGCGTGCCCGTTGGCATGCGGATCGCGACGAACGTGTCATCGGCTATTACGCCGCTGATTCACACGAGATCGTGAATGTCGCGACCTGTCCGATACTGGTTCCGCAACTTGAAGATACGCTGATTTCGCTCCAAAAGAATACGAAATGGAAAGACGTGATGGCCGGCCGCACCGACATCGACGCCTCCGTTGCGGATCGTGGTGAAGTTTCGATCTACTCTCCCGACCTCGTTGAACCGACCGTTGACATAACCTATACGCACGACGGTGTGGAATACGCGTTCTCAGCACGAAGCTTTTTTCAAGGCAATCAATTCATGATCTCAAAGCTCGTTGAGACTGCGCTCAACGGAGCCTCCGGCGAAACTGCTCTCGATCTCTACTGTGGCGTCGGCCTTTTTGCTTTGCCGATGGCGAAGAAATTTTCGCACGTGATTGGAGTCGAGGAGAATCCGGAAGCGGTCAAATTTGCCAAGCAGAATAAAGCTCGAGCCGGCCTTTCGAACGTCGAATTCAAGCGGGTCCGAGTACGCGAATTCCTCGCCGGACACCAGCTCGACCGGACGGATTTCGTTTTGATCGATCCGCCGCGTGCGGGAGCCGATCTGGGTACAATCGAACGCATCGCGGAGATGCGTCCGAAACAGATCGCTTACGTATCCTGCGAACCGTCGATCCTCGCCCGCGACCTCCGGATCTTACTCGATCGCGGCTACCGGATCGATAACATCACTGCTCTCGACCTGTTCCCGCAGACGCATCATGTCGAGACTGTCGCTAGACTTTCATTGTCTTAGGCTTTTTCGCTATACTATTGACACCCTCTCCGTAGCTTGATTTGAATTAAACACGTCTCTTAAACTAAACTTTAAATATGGAAAACGAGAAACCGGAAGGCGAAGAACGATCAGAGGGGATAATGAAAAGTTTGTCGGTTCGCTGCCGTTATTGCGGGCAGAAGAACACGGTCAAAGACGGTTATGAGAACGGTTCCGCGAACTGCGGAAAGTGCAAGATGCCGCTCTCGAACGAACCCCATAAAAAGTTTGCCGATCTCGGTAAACACGAATACATACATCCACTCGACAGCAAAGCTCTGGCCGCGTTGCGTGCAATTCCGGGTATCGATTCGGCTCTAAAAAAGCTGCTCGCGGTCACCGGCGAATCGGCGATACGGGTTTCGTTTATGGCGAGTGCGATCAAGGTCACGCCGAAACAGTGTCCTGACCTTCACGCCAAACTCCAGATCGCCTGCACGACACTGGGCGTCGATATGCCGGATATGTTCATCCAGCAAAACCCGGTCGTCAATGCTTTCACGGGCGGCGTGGAGCGGCCGATCATCGTGCTTCACTCAGCCTTGCTCGAACGCCTTAGCGAAGACGAAACTCTTGCCGTCATTGCCCACGAGGTCGGCCACATCCATTCCGAACACGTCCTTTATCTGACCGCCGCAAGACTGATGGAGGCATTGGCGAACGTCTCTGTCGCGGCCCTCGTTCCCGGTTCGGAGATCATCAAATTCATTGTTTCAGCCGGTATTTCAAGTGCTTTGCTCGCTTGGTCGCGCCGCGCCGAACTTTCTTGTGATCGGGCGGCATTACTCGTCGTTCAGGATCCGCACGTCGTCGGTCGCACCATGATGAAACTCGCCGGCGGCACGTTCGCATCAAAGATCGATTACGAACTCTTCCTCGAACAGGGCCGTGAGTTTCAGAAGAATTACGAAGAAAAAGCTCTCGACAAATTCTGGGCCAACATCATCAACTCCGGCATGTCACACCCGCTCCCCATTTGGCGAGTCTCCGAGATCCTCGAATGGGTTGAGAGCGGTCAGTATACAGAGTTAATGGCGAAGAAATAGAACAGGGATCGTGAGTAGGTTTCCCGGAGCGGAACCTTGCTAGAACCGTGCGAGTCTAGTTTCTTAGCTTGGAACTGAACCAGTTTCTGGCGGACTCTTTTTCTTCCTCCATCCTAATCTCGGCGTTTGGGTCGTGCGAGCAACATGGGCTATATCCAGAACGAGAACATCGTTCTCCATATTCGGATCAAGAAAACGAAACGTGCCGGACGGCTTTATATAGTTAAAATCGACGAACGATTTAGCCTGAATGACGTAAGTCGAATTTCCGCGTTGTGACACGGGGAAAGCGTTGGGCATTATCAGCGCAGCGGGACGGATGCCGATCGTAAACCTGTGAAAGTCGAACAGTAGTGCTACGGCGACCGGCTCACCCAACATTCCAAAGGCGCATCGGTTCAAAACGATTATTCCTCTCGGATTCACCGAGACGTATGGCCGCTTGCCGCTGCGAGGCGGTGGCGAACCTTGGAACTCGACCCAGTCTCTTGGATACGGAAGCATAACTTGATCGTATCATTTGTAGCGTGATGTTGCAAGAATGATACGTCGCAGGTGGATAGATCGTATAGTTTATCCGGAAGTTCAGGAGTTCATGGGCACTGTGAACTACAAGCGATTTTTTGGCGTATCGCCGCGACACAAAAACAGACAAAAGGTCTCAAATGACACAGGTGTTTGAACAACCCACGAGCCCAAATAGGCTATAATTCGACAAATGCTGATCGTTTTGACCACAGTTTCGACCATTTCCGACGCAGAATCGCTCGCGGAGTTGATCATTTCGGCAAAACTTGCAGCCTGCGTGCAGATTTTACCGCAGATAAAGTCAGTTTATTTTTGGGACGGGAAGCTAGAAAAAGAAGATGAGCATCTCCTGCTTATCAAAACACTGGCCGAGAATTTCGACGAGCTTTCCGCGTTTATAACCACAAACCATTCCTACGATGTGCCCGAGATCGTCGCGATCGACGCCGAAAGGGTTTCTGCGCCTTATCTCAGGTGGCTGACGGGCAGTTTGAAAATTAGTTGATTTTCGCCTCGTAATACTCTTATTTCGTATTCAAAACCTACGATTTGGACGACTACTTTCCGTTTTCTATGCCGGCATTGCATGTCTTAATGATAAAATCGACGGCGTCTCTGGGCGAGTCGGTGAGGTGAATCAACTGGAGGTCTTCGGCGGTGATCATCTTTTCGTTGAGCATTGTCGTTGTCAGCCACTGAAGCAGGCCTTGCCAGTAGTGCGATCCGAAAAGGACGACGGGGAAGTTGCGTATCTTTTTGGTCTGGATCAACGTCAAAGCCTCGAAGAGTTCGTCCATCGTGCCGAATCCGCCGGGGAAAATGACGTAGGCATTGCTGTATTTGATGAACATCGTCTTGCGGACCATGAAATATTTGAACGTTAGCGATTTCGTCAGATACGGATTGGCATGCTGCTCGAATGGCAGCTCGATATTGCAGCCGACGGAGGTCGCTCCCGCTTCATGGGCTCCTTGATTCGCTGCCTGCATTATGCCCGGCCCGCCGCCGGTGATGATCT
>JBBRUA010000223.1:0-5229 GCA_038248245.1 Pyrinomonadales bacterium
AGGCGATATTTACCCGAAAGGTGCGTTTCGCAACGAAAACGGCGTTCAACGCGGTTCGGTGATGGACATGCCTCTTCATCCCGGCGATCCGCTTACAAAAAATATCGGCTCCGTGAAAGGTGCCGCGAGAATTGACCGCAAAGACGCTCAGACTCTGACAAAAATCCCGGTTCTGCCCATCTCGTACGCCGATGCACTTCCTATTCTGCGAAATCTTGACGGGGCGATTGTGCCGGCGAGTTGGCGCGGAGCGTTGCCGTTGACCTATAAATTCGGCGGCAATACACCGACGCTCAGGATGAAGCTCGAGTTCGACTGGAAACAAGTTGAGCTTCACAATGTCATTGCCAAAATGAAGGGCAGTGAACGCCCCGACCAGTGGATCATTCGGGGAAACCACCACGACGCCTGGGTCAATGGAGCATCTGATCCGCTCTCCGGTCTGGTCGCTGAGATGGAAGAGGCACGAGCCATCGGCGAGCTGGCGAAAACGGGCTGGCGTCCGAAACGCACGATCGTATATGCTGCTTGGGACGGCGAGGAACAGGGTTTGCTCGGCTCGACCGAGTGGGTTGAGACACACGCCGAGGAGCTTCGTAAAAAGGCCGCCGTTTATATAAACACGGATTCGACTGGCCGGGGATTCCTAGGGATTGGCGGTTCTCACACGCTTGAAAAATTCATTAACGAGGTCGCTCGCGGTGTGGACGATCCGCAGACGGAAATGACAGTCTGGGAACGTGCCCGTGCGGCACGCATTGTGAACGGCAATCTTGGCCCTAACAATCCCAGTCTTCAGCGTCAGGAGCTGCGGATCGACGCCCTTGGTTCGGGTTCGGACTACACGCCTTTCTTGCAGCATCTTGGTATCGCTTCGCTAAACATTGGTTTTGGCGGTGAAAGCGGCGGCGGATCTTATCATTCGATTTACGACAGCTATGAGCATTTTTCAAGGTTCGGCGACCCCGGCTTTGCTTACGGCAACGCACTCGCCAAGGTTTGCGGGCATGCCGTTTTAAGGCTTGCCGACGCGGAACGATTGCCGTTCGAGTTTAATGGTTTCGCGGACACCATCGGCGTTTACGTAGGTGAGATCAAAAAACTAACTGACGGACTGCGCGAAGAAACGATCCGCCAAAACTCCGTCATCTCGAACGGAATGCTCGCAGCCACTCAAGATCCGACGTTAAAGCTAGGAATTCCAAAGGCTAAGGGCGGCGTTCCGCCGATCAATATGAAGCAGCTCGACGAAGCGGTTGAGAAATTGAAAGCGAGTGCCGCCAATTTCGACAAAGCCGCCGCCGGGAAAACTCTCGCACCGGCCGTCCAGCAGCAACTCGACGCTGTCCTGATAAATACGGAACGCACGCTGACCCGCAAAGAGGGTTTGCCGCGTCGCGATTGGTTTCAGCACCAGATCTACGCTCCCGGTTTTTACACCGGATATGGCGTCAAAACATTGCCGGGCGTTCGCGAGGCGATCGAGCAACGTGATTGGAAAGAGGCCGCCGAGCAGATCGTGATCGTTGCTGCGACCCTTAAACAATTTTCCGCTGAGATCGACAAAGCATCGGCCTTACTCAAGTAAATTATGTCTACGATCATCACCATCGATGAAGGTGCGACGCGGTTTATCACAATGAACCGCGCGGAAAAGCGTAACGCGCTCAATGACGAGCTGATCGCGGATCTCAAAGCGGCATTGCGCGAGGCTGATGCGAACGAAGCGTTACGTGCCATTGTAGTTCGCGGTGCGGGAAAGGATTTCTGTTCGGGGGCGGATCTTTCGGCATTGCAGAAGATCGCGTCTGCATCGTTTGAGGAGAACGTCGAAGACGCGCGAAGCCTCGCTGAGTTGTTCGAACTCATCCGCGAGGTTCGCGTGCCGGTGATCGCGGCAGTTCACGGGCGGGCGCTCGCGGGCGGATGCGGTTTGGCGACTGCTTGCGATCTCGTGCTGGCGACGAATACCGCGAGGTTTGGTTATCCTGAGGTCAAGATCGGTTTCGTTCCCGCGATGGTCGCGGCAATTCTCCGTCGAAATCTCGGCGAGAAGAAGAGCTTTGAGCTGCTCACGCAGGGTTTCGAATACTCCGCAGAAGAAGCTCTCCAACTCGGCCTCGTGAATAAACTTTTTTCGGAAGACACATTCGAAGAAAATGTCGCAGAATACGCCGCAATATATTCAAACGTAAGTGCCTCCGCAGTTGCCATGACCAAATCCCTCATCTACGACATCGACGCCCAAGACTTCGCATCGGCGATCGAAAAAGGCGTAGTCGCAAATGCAAATGCGCGTATGACGGAAGATTGTCGACGCGGAATCGCGAAGTTTTTGGAGAAGTAGAAATGCCCGAACCCGAGGGGGAAAATCATGGGTTTCTAAAATAGTTCTAATTCGCCGGGCGGAAAAGCGAAGGGTTCTGAAATGTTTTTATTCGCCGAGCGGAAAAGCTGTGCTTTTCCGGCCGTCTACAGCTTCTCCGCTCGGCAAGAGGAATCAGGATCATTGAGTATGTTCAAGATATCAAGAACAACCCCAGCCTATTACTTCACTTCGGTTACCCACCACCGCCTTCCGATATTTCGAACAGATGAATTAAAACAGGTTCTTTGCGACGCATTCAGCGAAGTCCGTTCAAAACACGGAATTCTTTTACTCGCCTATGTGATAATGTCGGACCATGTCCATTTGCTTGTCTATTCGAAGAAAGAAGTGAGAGATGCACTTCGACTGCTCAATGGCGTTGCGGCGAGGAGAATAATTCAGTATTTGACGTACAATGGACACGAAAAGTCACTTTTCAAACTGCGTGGCGAAACCCGCGAACGCAACCATAAGCATTCAGTCTGGCAACATCACCCCGACTCGCTTGATATCTTTGGCGAAGACACATTCAGGCAAAAGGTAGATTACATTCATCTGAACCCGGTCAAAGCGGGATTGACCGCAGATACTTTAGACTATAAATACTCAAGCGCAAGATCGTGGGCCGGAATATCTGCGGACGAACCATTATCAACCGATCATTTGGAAATAGATTGGAGATGATCGGCGGCGTAGCCGCCGGGTTTCTAGTTGGTCTGCCGGAAAAGCACAGCTTTTCCGCTCGGCGAATAAGAATCTTCTTTTATAAGCGCCGAGCAGGGAATCGATGCATTTTCGGAAAGCGTGAGGATAATTCAATCTCCTTTCTTCTCGCCGAGCGGAAAAGCGATGCATTTTCGGAAAGCGTGAGGATAATTCAATCTCCTTTCTTCTCGCCGAGCGGAAAAGCGATGCAATTTCGGAAAGCGTGAGGATAATTCAATCTCCTTTCTTCTCGCCGAGCGGAAAGCTGTGCTTTTCCGAAAGCGTCAAAATATTCCTGCGGCTACGCCGCCGCTTCGGGGATCTGGCGGCATAGCCGCCGGGATTCTAGTTGTCTGCCGGAAAAGCACAGCTTTTCCGCTCGGCGAATAGAAGGAGCTCGGCGAATAGAAGCATTTCGGAATCCTACCCTTTTCCGCTCGGCGAGTGAGGATCTCAATCTCACATAATACAAAAAAGCCCCGATGGCGATATTACCGGCGGGGCTTTTACTTGAGTTAAATTTGGACGGAATTGTCCGGTTAGCTGATGGTGACGGGATAGTTTGGCGAGTATTGGCCGACGGTTTCGTTGTCTTCAACGAAAGCGCAACGGACGACGCCCGTTTCGGCGGTTCCTGGAACGGTCGGTGTGATCTGCAGACCACCGGGCGTTCTGGTAAGAAATCCGATGTTCTCCCAATTTGCCGTGCCTTTGCGTTGGTAATCGACCTTGACAGCGTCAAAACCTTGCAAGCTGCCTTTGAAATTAACCCAATAATCCGATGATGCCACAACCTTAAAATCAGGTTCTGCAAGTGCCGGATTAAGCGGCTGTTTCTCAGGCCCGACAAAGCCCAGTGCTTCGCCGATCGCCGTGGTGTAATCTGGCGAAGCCAGTGCCTGCAGGCGAACTTGCTTCAACTGATCAAAATAACCATTGTTGGCGGTCGGCGTCGAAGGCGTCGTGATCGAGGGCGGCGGCGGTGCCTCTTTCCCGTCCATCGCACCGTAAAACACCTGCTCACGCCAATCGTTTATGGCTTTCATCGCGATCTGACATTGGTCAGTTTCGTTGATCATCGCGATCATTTGCGTCAGCACCAGCGTAAACGCTGTTACCTGTGCAGGCGTAAATCCTAACGCTGGCCCCAAACTCGGCCACACGGCCAAGCAGTTATATAGCCAAATTAATTGGTCGCCCTTCCGTTGGGGCCAATAATTATAACGCTGAGACATATACATGTCCCTCCTCCACCTTTCGGTGAATAAGGATCGTTTTAGATAACGAAACCCTGCGGCTACAACGCACCATTGCGTGAGCAGGTATCAAACCACGTTTCACCAAACGAATTGTCTCGGGTCAATTTCTCGCAAAAGGAAGTTTCTGGTGTGTAAATTTCTTTGTTGAGGATTGGCGGATTCGAATACCAGTGTCTATTCGAAAGTATGGAGATAAGTCGCAATTGTGGACTAAGACCTTTCTGCAAACTCGTCCGGCTTTTTGGATAAGCCAGGGAACGAGTAACGATCCAAATTCACGATACCAGTTCTGAAAAACACTTGTCAATACTTTTTTTCAAGCTCCCCTCCTTGGCTAAGGAGGGGTGGCATTCCGATGCCTTTCGTCGGAATGACGAGGTGGTTCGCTCCTCCGCGATCGTCCACAACCGAAAAACTAATTTTCCCCGTTCGCCGAGCGGAACATCTGCACTTTTCCAAACAGCAAATTGTCGTTTTCCCATTACAAAGCGGAACAGCTTTGATTTTCCGAACAGCAAAAGAAGTCCCCAGCCCCCACGCCGCCACGATCTCACCCAATATTCTAACGTCCTACATCAACAATATCCATCTAACTGTTGAAAACATTACAACTAACATCATTTCACCAAAAACCTCAGAAAAATTTTCTCAGGCCTCAAATAATTTTCCTGAACCGCAGGAAATTTTTCTAAGGCTTCAAATAATTTTCCTGAAGCCCAGATAATTTTTTTGAGACCTCAAATAATTTTCCCGAACCCCAGATAATTTTTCTCAAGCCTCAAATAATTTTCCTGAACCCCAGGAAATTTTTCTCAGGCCTCAAAAATTTTTCCTGAAGCCTAGATAATTTTTTTGAGACCTCAAATAATTTTCCTGAACCTCAGGAAAGTTTTCTTA
>JBBRUA010000224.1:0-5216 GCA_038248245.1 Pyrinomonadales bacterium
GTCAAGGAACACACGGCGTTCGTCGGCAAACAATCGAACATCTCCGACTATCTCGGCGTCGCGGACATTTTTCTGCTGCCGTCGGAACTCGAGTCGTTCGGCCTCGCAGCTCTCGAGGCTCAGGCGTGCGAGGTGCCGGTCATCGCAACGCGAATCGGCGGAATTCCGGAGGTCATCAACGACGGCGAAAGCGGATTTATGAGTGATATCGGTGATATTGAAAAAATGACTGCCGATACTCTAAATCTTCTCCGCAATGAAGAAATGCGGCGTGCCTTCGGCGAAAAAGGCCGCAATCTCGCCGTACAAAGATATGCGACATCGCTAATAATCCCGCAATATATTGCCTTTTACGAAAAGGTCATCCAAAAAGCGAAGTCTGCGAACGCGTGAGAATAAAACATTGTCCACAGATAAAATCCGATAAACACGGATACGAAATCCTAGCTTATCTGTGTCTATCCGTGTCTATCCGTGTTCATCTGTGGTTAAATTTCCGTGTAACCTATGCTCAAACGCTACATGCACAACAAGGAACGCGAGTTCGCGATGCGCGACGACAACCGCGTCGTGCGCGAATTCGAGTGGGGCGTCGATTACGTCACCGATCACCCTAACGGTGACGATCCCCGTAAAATTTTCTCTGATTTTTCAAAAAATACGGTCGCAAACAGTGAAGAATTTTTCTGCTCGCCCGAAATATCAGATTTTAAATTTGATATTTCAGATCCGGCAAATATTCTGACTTGGACTAGCGGCATCACAACGCCGTCGGTCGAGAACAATACCGCGTACGCCAAATATTTCCCGCACGCGACAAATAAGAAGTCAGCCGTTCTAGTTCTTCCCCATTGGAACGCGAAGGCCGGCACTTATTTCGATCTTTGCAAGATATTCAACAAGTTCGGGATGTCGGCTTTGCGTTTAACGTTGCCGTATCACGAAGAAAGAATGCCGCCCGAACTCGACCGTGCCGACTACTTGGTCGCACCGAACGTCGGCCGAACCCTCCAATCGCTGCGTCAGGCGGTCGTGGATACGCGTTCCGCGGTTCGATGGCTGAAGGAGCAAGGTTTTGAGAAGATCGGGATTGTCGGAACGAGCATCGGTTCGTGCGTCGGGTTTTTTGCGTTCACGCATGATATGCAGATCGACACGGCCGTCTTTAACCACGTCTCCGGTTATCCCGCCGACGTCGTCTGGCACGGCCTTTCTACCTATCACGTTAAAGAAAGCATCGGCGAAAACGTAACACTCGAAGAGCTTCGCGAATACTGGCTGCCGATCTCGCCGATGGCATATATGGACCGCCTTGCCGCCCTGGCGCCTCGCCCGCAGAGTTATATCTACACGCTCTACGACCTCAGCTTCCCCGTCGATCTTTCCCGAGACACCATCGCCGCCCTGCGTTCCCACAAAATAAAACATACCGAAACCATCATCCCCTGCGGCCACTACACCCTCGGCGAAAAACCGTGGGTCTACTACGATGGTTACAAGATCGTGTCGTTTCTGCGAAAGCATCTACGCTAGGTCAGTCAACAATTGAATCCTCACGAAATTCTGCTAGTGTTTCGTCATTTGGCATTCGAAACGTTGTCCCGTTCAAATCTTCGATCGCTCGATCAAAATTTAACAGTCCTCGTCTCGCTGCAAGAACCAAAATAGTTAGCGTAGTAATAACGTGTAACCCATGGTGCCGAGCCTCTAAAATAGCTCTGCGATCATCCATTAGAATACCGTCTACATTCAACTCAATTGCAAGTGATATCGATTCCAGTTCGCCAGCACCAAGTCGGGTAGTTGTCGCTTGGATAATTTCAGTGGGCCTCGCAAATTCAACCCAAGCCGGCGGCTTACTCATCCACAGCTTGACGGCGTTGGGGGTCTTGTCATGACTGAGTTCTTCAACTACAGCATTTGGAATAATTATTTTTGAGAAGATGGCAGGTAGGATGGATATCTGCCCGATCAAGACAAAGTAGTGTAAGGGAGTTGTGTCGGAAACGACAATCACTTTTTTAGAAACAACTCCAGCGTTTTACGATCGCATTCTAAATCTTCGGCTGTATAATTTACTTCGATCCGGCGGGTTTTTAGCAGTCCATTCGCCTCGTCGACCGAAAGTCCAAGCAACTCCCGGAGTAGGCCAAAAGAAATTGCCTCGCGACGATACTCTTCAATCGCAAACGCCTCAAGCATCTGCCGCTCAAGATCACCCTTTTTGGGGTCCGACAGCACGAACTTATCAGGAATCGATACCGTAATTTCCATTACCTAAAATTTTACCATCTTTATTTTGATAAATGTTATATTTTTAGTTTCGCAAACGCCCGGTATATATCGACAGCTTCAAGAACTGATCTTCGTCCCGTAATCTTCTCAAATAGACTATCGAAATGCTCAGAGTTCAAAGTTGTAAACAACTATGGTTGAAACCCTTACGGCCACTTTTCCGAGTTTAGTCACGAACCATCGTGAATTAAGTGCGGCCTTGGTCGCAGATGGTCTCAAGAGTAAATGTCCTGACATAGCTTTCGCTGAGGCAACATAGCCATTCTCATCAATCAGAATTTTTACGGCGACTTTTCCCGAAGCTCTGACAAATCGGCCTGCGGGCGGGTAGATAGGCCGTGGCAACGGGGTCGAAGGTTGGATACAAAAACCGCAACTTACTGTCATAGGTCTTGTTTTCGCATGTGGGTCCAGTTTTTTCTTGCCTTCGGGCTTTATTTGAGCGTTCAGCGATTGGGACAGTAAAAAGACCGCTAAAATTATTGATATTGATGAAAAAGTTTTCATTCGTAAGTTATTGGACACCAACCAACGCCAAATGTTCCAACTTACATCCAATTGATGCTAGAATTCTGACAACTTTTTGAATGAATCCGATCGCCGAGAAGAATAAAACGACCGTTGCAGAAGCGATAGAGCATTTGATGTCTCGCGCGGAGAACGGGCGTGGGTTGGGTGGCGGAGACGTGGCGGCACGGGTTGAGGCTACGCTTGAAAAGTATCTTTTTCGCGACGATCCTAACGCAGATCATAGTGAGATCGCAGATTTTATCCACGACATTCGGGCTGACGATCTGTGCCTGATAATTGCCTGTGAGAAGGGCGACGAGAAAGCGTGGGAAGATCTGGTCGCGAGTTTTGACTCGACCGTTAAGTCCGCCGCACGCAAGATCTCGGCGAATAATGAGGACGCCGAGGATCTGGCCAGTTCGATCTGGGCCGAGCTTTACGGACTGCGAACGGACGCTGACGGTAACAAAAAGAGCAAGCTTGCCTATTATTCAGGCCGCGGAAGTTTGGCAGGATGGTTACGGGCAGTCGTTTCGCAGTTGGCGGTGGATCAGTTTCGCAAACAGTCTAAATTTGTCCAGATCGAGGAAGACCGCGAATTCGAAAACCTGGCTAACGAGGCGGCAAATAGCAACGGCAATCATTTTGGCACACACATCGAGAACCCAGAAGAATTATTCAGCGAAGGACAGACGTCTGCGGACGTTTCAGCGGCTCTCAGTACCGCGATCGCCGGCCTCGACGCGGAAGATCGGCTGATACTGAAGCTATATTATTTTGACGATCTTAAATTAAAAGACATTGCCGCCACCTTTGGCTATCACGAGGCTACAGCCAGCCGAAAGTTGACGCGGGTGCAGACGGAGATTCGCAAAGGCGTCGAGCGAGAGTTAAAAACGCAGCACGGGTGGACCGACGGCGAGGTCAAACGCCACCTTAGCGAAACGGCAGCGAAGCTTGGCATAAATCTGGAAACGATGTTCGCTACGTTACTGATCCTTGCTCTCGTGCAAGATATCATCGTATGACGCGTTCTATTAGTGGTTACGAAAACCTAGCCGCAGGGGCGTCGGGTTTCAAATTGAGTGATATGGCATACAAGGATGGGGTCATGAACATTAAAGTAGGTTTATCTCTCTGTGAATACCGTGGCCTCTGTGGCTAATAATTTGATGGAACTTGAATTCGACAAAGAAATTGATGCGATCCTGCGAAAAGAGCAAGGCGGTATCGGTGTGTCTGCTAAAGACAAACCTAATCACCTTGACGCCGATTCGATCGCTGCATTTGTTGAAAACGCTTTGCCGCAGAAAGCGAAGCTGATGTATGTGCAGCATTTCGCGGACTGTGACCGGTGTCGCAAACAACTTTCGTTCGCAATTTCGATGAACGCCGAGGCGGATCAGGCGTCCGCTTTGATCGTTTCGGACGCCGTGGGTGAACCGGCCATTCCCTGGTATCAAAGATTTTTCAGATCGCAGAATCTCGCGATCGCGATGGGTGCTCTCGTGCTTTCATTTGGCGGGCTGATTGGTTATCTGGCCTTACAAAATAGTGACGGCTCGAGGTCGAGCGACGTCGCGATGGAGAAATCACCGGCCGCAAGTGCGCCGTACTCGACTGGGTCAGCAACGAATACTTCGACAGCGAATTCGGCAAATATTGCGGTTCCAAGTGCTAACGCCGCCTCGGGTGCGGCCAATGTCATCGCTAATTCAAATTCGATGGCGTCAAACCCCGTTTTGAATCAGCCGGCGAATTTCCCCGGGCGACTCGACTCCAAAAAAGAATCGGAACGATCAGATCGTGAGAACGTTCCGGTCGACTCGGCCACGGCTGACACATCGTCGCCGATGGAGAGTTCTCCGCCCCCGCCGCCGGTAACGGCCCCGTCCGCAGGAGCTACGGTTTCCAGGTCAGAGACTTCGATCTCAAAAGACGAGGAGTCTGTTACTGCAGAGCGAAAAGCAACCGATGACCGAGTGCCTGCTCAAGACGGTTCACCGAAACCGGCCGCTAAACGCAGTGCCGGGCCAGCGAAAACAGCAGTAAATACCCAACAGCAGGAGTACAATACTCAAAACTCTGCACTACTTGGCGGTGGCACAACTCAGCGTGTCAGCGGCCGCACTTTCGACAACCGGAACGGCGTCTGGTACGACCTTGCCTACAACGGCCAAAGCACAAAAAGCTATCGCCGCGGCACCAGCGAATACAAAAAGCTCGACGGCGGACTCAGGAGTATCGCTGACTCGATAAACGGCACGGTTGTCGTCATTTGGAAAAATAAAGCGTACCGCATCCAATAAGTCTTCCTCAATCAACTTTGAAAGGTTAGAATCGGTAGTATGAAAGTTGTAGTACTGCTTTTGTGCATCCTCTTCCCTTTCGCGTTTGTTTCATCTGCTCAA
>JBBRUA010000225.1:0-5185 GCA_038248245.1 Pyrinomonadales bacterium
GATCGAGTTAGCCGCAGGTTTGATGAGTGCGGGCGGGATCGTTTATTTTTTCATCACGGGTTCTCTATCTCTGATCTTCTGGGCGTCGGTCGTCGGTGCTGCGGGTATCGTCGCACTCTTCTTTGGTCAGCGGATCGCCAAGGATTATCCCGGGGCGGCGGTTTTGATCCCCTATTTCATTCTCCTAATAATCCTGATGTTATTGACCAACCCATACTCAAAAATCTAATCGCTTAAAGTGGAATGAAAAAAAGCTCCGAGCGGTTATCGCCGGAGCTTATCGTCATGAACTGCTGCAAGCTTATCGTTGGAGCCGTGTAATCGTGAATGTCGCGAGATATGCCTTTGTAGCAGTCGGCTTTGACCCTGCTCTCGGTGTGGGCGTCAGGGATTCAAGATTGATAGCCCAGCCATCGCACTGATTCCCTTGCGGTCCCATTCCGGTATTCATCTCGAACGTCTCGGAGCCGCGGGCGGATTTAACGGTGACCTTGATCTTCGCATTTCCCGCCCAAACGCATTGTACATTTTCAGGACACCGCGAATCTTCAACGACCGATACGAACTTGATCTTCAGCTTGCTTTTGCTTGCAGTCTTTTGCTGCCCGACCTTCACCGCAACCGTTTCCGGCTTCTGAGCGGCCGATGCAAAAGAAGTAATTGCAAAAATTGCGACCAATGTAAAAATAAGTGATTTCATGTCTTGCTCCCGTGATCGACGTTTCTCGATCTGTCATCTTAGAACGATCAAGTACGCCGGTGGTTGCAGCAAAATATTCTAGGCTGTCTTTATCTTCGCAATGATCGCTGACGCGAACTCTTCGGTTTTGGCCGAGCCGCCAAGATCTTTTGTTCTGATATTTCCTTCCCTGAAAACGGCCATCATCGCGTTTTCGACCGAAGTTGCGGCCTCGCCCTCGCCGATGTAGCGAAGCATTATTATCGCGGACATCAATACCGCGGTCGGATTAGCGATTCCCTGTCCGGCAATATCCGGCGCGGAACCGTGAACAGCCTCAAAAACGGCGCCCTGCTCGCCAATATTTGCGCCCGGAGCGAGTCCGAGGCCGCCGATCAGTCCGGCGCAAAGGTCGGAAACGATATCGCCGTAGAGGTTTTCCATCACCAGAACGTCAAACTGCTCAGGCCGCATAACGAGTTGCATACAGCAATTATCAATGATCTTATCGTCCGCTTCGATCGCCGGAAATTCTTTCGCAACGTTGTAAAAACACTCGAGAAATAGCCCGTCGGAGAGCTTCATAATGTTCGCTTTGTGAACGGCAGTTACCTTCTTGCGGCCAAAATCCGTTGCGTATTGAAAGGCGTATCGAGCAATTCTGGTCGAGGCTTTTTCCGTAATGATTTTGAGAGATTCAACAACCCCCGGAACGACAATGTGCTCGAGTCCGGCGTATAGATCCTCCGTATTCTCCCGAACGATCACCAGATCCAGATCCGGATAGCGGCATTCGACATTTGGCAGAGCCTTGATCGGACGCACGTTCGCGTAAAGATCTAGTGCCTTTCGCAACCCAACGTTGACGGATGTAAAACCTTTCCCGATTGGAGTCATGATCGGTCCCTTGAGAGCGACCTTGGTTCGCCGCATCGATTCGATCGCGGCCGCCGGAAGCGTTTCACCGTACTTCTCAAGTGCCTGAGCGCCCAATATCTGCGTTTCCCAATCGAATTCAACGCCCGTCGCTTCAATGATCCGAACCGTCGCCGCCACGATCTCCGGCCCAATACCATCGCCGGGAATAAGTGTAATAGTGTGTTTCATAACTGCCTCAATTTTACCCGAATCTTGGTTGAGAACAAATGCATCCATTAGATTCGGACTTCTCATTAACCGAAGCAAAATCAAAACCGCTTTCTCCTATCGAATCTCATATCTTATAATTAAACTTGATGAGACTGCAGGGTTAATGAGATCAGATGTATTAATTATTGGCGGCGGCGTGATCGGGTTGAGTATTGCACGCGAAATGCGGCTTCGGGGTGTTGGTAGTGTTACGTTGCTCGAAAAAGGCGTTTGCGGTGAGGAATCTTCGTGGGCAGCGGCCGGAATGCTCGGGCCGCAGGCGGAGGCTGACGAGGGCGGGACATTTTTTGACGTTTGCTGCGAATCACGCTCGCTATATCCCGAATTCGCTGAGAGTTTACTCGCCGAAACTGGCGTCGATATTGAACTCGACCAGAGCGGCACACTTTACATTGCTTTTAACGAAGACGATGAACAAATACTTAGCGAACGATTTGTCTGGCAGAAAAAGGCAGGCCTCTCGGTTAAGCGTTTAACGGCGGAACAAACCAGACGAGCAGAACCTTTTATCTCACCGGACGTGCGAATGAGTTTGCTGTTTCCGGACGATTGGCAGGTTGATAACCGCAAGCTGCTCGCATCGCTCAGGAATTTCGCTGACGCTAACGACATCGTGATTCACGAAAACACTCGGGTCGAAAGTCTCGTAAATGAATCGGGACGCGTGACCGGAGCCCTTACTAAAACCGGCACATTTCTCGCGGATCAAACGGTTCTAGCAACCGGAGCGTGGTCATCGCTCATCAAAATCGGCGACGATGCTCCACCGTTCGCGACGACGCCGGTTCGCGGCCAGATCATTTGCCTGCGAACGGCGAAAAGGCTTTTCGAGCATGTCGTTTATAGTCGCCGTGGATATCTTGTTCCACGTTCTGACGGCCGGATCCTTGCCGGAGCGACATCGGAAAAGGTCGGCTTTACGAAGGGGACAACCGATGAAGCCGCATCGGAGTTGCGTAACATGGCGTTCGAGATCGCACCGAGTATGGACAATTTGCCGGTTGCGGATCATTGGTCTGGCTTGCGGCCGTCGGTTCCTGACGGTTTGCCCGTTATCGGAACGATCGACGGTATCGACAATTTGTTCGTCGCGACGGCACATTATCGGAACGGAATTCTGCTCGCTCCGTTTACCGCGAACCTTACGGCAGACACATTGACCGACAAATCCATAGAAATGCGGCTCGCCGGGTTTAGTCCGAACCGATTCCAAAACGCCGCAGTTCCCTTCGGGCGTTCTTAACTTATGCGTATTTTTGCACTACTTCTTTTTCTAACGCTTTCGGTCGCGGGTCAGTCGGGCCGTATCGTTACCGCCGGAACGCCGAACGAGACGATTACGCCGAAACCATCGACGGAGCAATCTGTGAAGCAGATGTTCGACGAAACGAATGGTTACCTGCGGACGAAGGCAGCCGAGTTCGAAGCTAAGAAGGTTCCCTTCACCGACAAACGGCTGGAACAGCTAAAACTCGAGCAACGTCAATTGGCAGCGAGGTACGCAGCGACTGCCGCTCTTCGCAAAGATCTGGCGGGCGAGGATTTTTACTTCGTTGGGATGCTTCATTGGATCGCCGAGAATTACGACGGGGCATCGGAGAACCTGCAAAAGTTCACGTCATCGCCGAACGTTCCCGTCGAACGCGTGCAGACCGCCCGTTCGATCGTGGTTGTTTCGTTTGCCAAACTAAAAAAGCTCGAAGAGGCCGAGATAGTTCTTGCCGAATATATTAAAAATCAGCCGCAAAAGCTGACTGAGCGTTCACGAATGGAGGGCGAGCTCGCAAAGGCTTACCAGCTTCAAAACGATTTCTCCCGAATGGCTCCGCATGCCGAGCAAGCGTACAAATCGGCAAAAATTCTCCTTGCTAATGCCGCGTCGCGTGCTCGAGGGCTCGACGAGATACTGGACACCGGAACGCTCGTCTTCGAGGCCTATCGCGATCTCGGCGATCAGCAAAAAGCCGATGCCGCTTTAGACGATTTGCGTGTAACGGCGATCGGAACGCAAACAACAAGCTTTTATTATTACGTCACAGATAAAAAGATCGCGTACATGATCGAAACCGGGCGAAAGCGGATGGCGCTTGGGTTATATCAATCCGCACTGCTCGCCGCTGAGAAAGACTTCCCGACCAAACCGCTCCGCGATGATGTTATTCGCCGTTTGAGGGCACGTGATAAACATTATCGACTTCTCGGTGAAGCGGCGATCGAAATGCCGATGATTGACCAGTGGTTTCCGGGCACGCCGAAAACGTTTGCGGATCTTAAAGGTAAAGTTGTCTTGCTCGATTTCTGGGCAACGTGGTGTGCACCGTGTCTCGAAGCGTTTCCCGCACTCAAAGAATGGCAGCAGGATTTCGGCGGCGACGGATTCGAGATCTTGGGCGTTACCCGATATTACGGCAACGTTAATGGCGTCACGGCAGACATGCCTGCGGAGATCGAGTTTATTAAACGCTTTCGAAAGACTCACGCCCTGCCCTACGACATCGTCGTTGCGAAAGGCCAGAGCACGCAGTTACTGTACGGAGCGACCGGATTGCCCACCGCGGTTTTGATTGACCGAAAAGGTGTGATACGTTACATCGCGACCGGTACGAGCAGCACACGGCTCGAAGAGATCCGGGCCACTATCATTAAACTGTTGGCGGAAAAATAGAGTAAATGTCGAAAACGGCGACCAAAGCGAAACCTCAGATCTTCTACGACCGCATCGCCGATGTTCAGAATCTCGCGATGAAGCTCAATGGCTATCGCTCATCGGTGGCGAAACACCTGCGGTCCCTTGAGCTCGACGTCAGCTCCGATTCGCTGATTCTCGACGCCGGATGCGGCACCGGACTGGTGACACTCGCGTTTCAGGAGGCCGGTTATCGTCCGCGACGGATCGAAGCCTTGGATCTGTCGTTCAAATCATTAAAAGTTGCCCGTGACGAATTCTCCGAGGTCCGTCGTCTAACGAATCGAACCGATGCGGTCCAAAGCAACATTCTCGAAATGCCTTACGCGGACGAAACTTTCGACGTTGCAATGATCTGCGGCGTTCTCGAATACACGCCGCTCGACGAAGGCCTTCGCGAAACCGCTCGTGTGTTAAAGAAAGGTGCTCCGCTCGTCTTGCTCCCTGTCAAACCGTCCGTCGTCGGAACGGTTCTTGAGCTGCTCTATAATTTTAAGATCCACCCGCTAGCAAGCGTCCGCGAATCCGCCGCCAAATACTTCAAAATCGTCAGCAACCACGACTTCCCCGTCACCCAACCCATCGGCTGGTCAAAAACGGTTTTCTTGCTTGAAAAAAAGTAAATGTCAGAACTTTAGAATCACGTGAGATAGCGGCGAACCGGTAATGCA
>JBBRUA010000226.1:0-5176 GCA_038248245.1 Pyrinomonadales bacterium
TACCGGCACCGTTCAGACCGAGTACGCCGATCTTCGCACCGTAAAAAAATGACATATAGATGTCCTTCAGGACAGCTTTTTTGTCGTATAACTTTGATAGGTTGACCATCGAAAAGATGATCTTATTTGGTTCTGCCATAACTTGTTAACGTACCGACTAATCCGATCGGCTCAGGTGTTCAGATATTTTCATATGGCTGTGCAATACGCGCCACACGTCTATGTAATGTTCCGTCTCTTTATAAAAGATCAGATATGGAAACTTCTTAAGCGGCCAGAATCGAATTTCATCGAGTCCCGCCTCAAAGGCATATTTCGGCGATCCTGACGTAGGAAACTCAGAGATAAGCGCCGTCGTCCGGCCAAACTCGATGGTGAATTCCTCTGCTAGGTGAGCACCAGCATTGTCTAGGTAATAATTGAACGCTTGGTCAAGGTCATTCTCGGCAACAAGTCGAGGTATGACTGGCTTCTTCATTGACGCGACCCTGCGCGCTTTCGAACGTTTTCGAAGTATTCCTCATCCCAAACATGTTCGCTCAGCGGTGAGGCCGCTCCTTCGAGGAGCAGTTCTCGCAGGCGTACACGATCTTGCTCCTTCCGCAACAACTCCCGCATGTACTCGCTACTGCTCCCGTAATCCCCATCCGTGACCTGCGAATCCACAAATGATCTGAGAGATTCAGGCATCGATATGTTCATCGTACTCATATCTAAAAATTAGCATTTATGGCAAAGTTTGCCAACATATCCATTTCCGCTGTCATATTCGAATCCTCCGCACAGCCTTCGCGTCGATTCGATCCTCCCGCACTTCAAACCCGATCCCGAGAGCGTCCGGGGCGACGATGGTTCCTCGTTTTGTGACCTCAACGGCTGGTTCGATGATGTCTTGGTGCCAGTAGCGTTTTGAGGCTGAGACGTCGCCGGGCAGGACGAAGCCTTCGAGGGTCGACATTGCGATGTTGTGGGCGCGGCCGATGCCTGATTCGAGCATGCCGCCGCACCAGACCGGGATCTTTCGCGAGTGACAGTATTTGCTGATGCGTTTTGCCTGTTTGTGGCCGCCGACGCGGCCGAGTTTGACGTTGATAATTTTACACGCACCGATCTTGATCGCCTTGCGTGCGTCGGGCAGCGAATGGATCGACTCGTCGAGACAGATCGGTGTGTCGATCTCTTTCTGCAACGCCGCGTGATCGAACATATCGTCATAGGCGAGCGGTTGCTCGAACATCATCAGCTCATATTTATCGAGCTGTTGAAAAAGCTTAATGTCCTTGAGCGTGTACGCCGAATTCGCGTCGCCCATCAGTTTGATCTTGCCAAACTGCTTTCTAACGCGTTTGATAACGTCGATATCCCAACCCGGAGCGATCTTGATCTTGATTCGGCGGTAGCCGGCGTTGAGTTCGACCTCGATCTTCTCGAAAAGCTGTTCTAGATTGTCCTGAATTCCGATCGAAACTCCGCACTCGATCTCGCGGCGAACCCCGCCGAGGTGTTTCCAGAGCGGTTTGTTCAACTTTTTGGCTTCGAGATCCCAGCACGCCGTCTCGATCGCGGCCTTCGCCATTCGGTTGCCGCGGACATTCATCATCAATGCCCAGATCTGATTTGCCGATTCGACCTCGCGGCCCACGACCATCGGAGCCAAAATCTTTTCGATCGTCAGCCACGCGGAATCAGTCCACTCCTCGTTGTACGACGGCGTCTCGCCACAGGTGACCTCGCCCCAGCCCGTCGCACCGTCAAAATCCTCGACGCGCACCAAAATTATGCGGCGCTCGTACGTCCGGCCGAAACTCGTCTCAAAAAAATGGACGAGCGGCAAGTTGATCTCGGTCAGTTCTACAGATTTGATCTTAAGCATGGTGGCAAAACTTAAGATTAGTAATTGTAGCCGTGAATTGCAACAGTCTGCGTTACTCGACCTCAAAGTTAACAGAGGCGTATCTCGCAGTATCCGATTTTGCGTGATATATTTCGAGATCGTAAGCCAAGGATCGGTCCAACCGTCGTTACGGTTTGATTTTTATGGAAAAGAATTTTACAACGGACAAAGTTCTGGCCGGTTTTTTCATCATTTATTAGGGAACTATTTTTTAATTTATATGCTTCGAAATATTTCAGATCTTGGCGTTTCATTTTTTTTGATATCGGTGGTTTTCATGGTGGGCTGTTCCGCTCAGCAAACGGAGGATCAGGCACTCAGATCACTGCGAGACCTGACGTCGAACGGCAAACTACCGCCTGAGGGCGTCGTCGCCGATCTGGAAAACCGGTTCGCCGGCAAAAAGACCGGTGCTCTGGCGAAACTGCTTCGCGCCCGGATAAAATTTGAGAACAAGGATTTCGCGGGTGCCGCTGCACTTCTTAATTCGGACTTATTTAAACAGAAAACGAATCTTGCCGATCACGCGATGTGGCTTCGCGGGAAAGCTCTGCAGTCGGCGGGAAACCATGGCGAGGCGATGAATGTTTTCGCGAAGCTGATAGACGACCACTCAGGATCTATTCGCACGCGGGACGCGAAATTATTGTGGGCGACCTCGGCGATCGCATCGGGCCGCGCCGTCGAGGCTCCGGCATTTTTGGTAGAACTCAGCGAGAAAAACGACGCCGATGCTCTGCTTCTGAGCGCGAAAGCATACGAAGCTCAAACTTCTCAACCCGAAGCGATCCGTTATTATCGCCGAACATATTTCTTCGCCCCCGGCACTTCTGCCGCAAAGGAAGCGGAGGCCAAACTGCTGTCATTGGGTCAACCACTACTGCCGCAGACGGCGGATGAACAAACGGTTCGAGCCGACAAATTGCTGGCGGCTAAAAATTTTGTCGAAGCCACTAACGCGTACCTTCTTCTCGCCAATAATTTTCCGAATTCGCTAACTCCGCAAACGCGGCTCAAACGTCTGACCGCACAAGCGAATTCCGGGAGGATGGTCGATGCCCAGAGTGCATTGAGTTCGTTGCCCGAGTCCGCGGCCGAACGTGAAGAAGGTTATCGTCAACTCGTCCTCGGCTACGTTAAAACGAAACAATGGCCGCAGGCCCGCACAACTGCTGACGAAATGCGGCAGAAATTTCCGACTGGGAAGCTTGTCGCAAAAACTTATATCGACGCCGGACTCGCGGCAAGGGACGCAAAGAATCGTGCTGAGGAAGGTTATTATTTCAACACCGCTGTTGCCGCTTTTCCGAACGCTGTCGAAGTAGCGCAAGCTCAGTTTGAATCGGCATGGTTTCAGCACGAGGGAAGGAATTTCCCAATGTCTTCGCAGATGCTGATCGAGCACCTCGCCCGCTACGCCGACAAAGACACGACAAATCGCGGCATCGCCGGATATTGGGCGGCACGCGACAGCGAACGCGCCGGAAAGATAGCCGAGGCATGCGCCCTTTACGACGGAACTGCCTATCGGTACGCTGCTAACTGGTACGGCTACCTCGCCCTCGGACGCCTGACTACGATGAAATCGCAAGGTAATTGCCGTACGACAACCCCGCCCAACCCAACCGTTGCGAAGGCCGTCGCCAATTTAAAGATAGTAACCGTCGCTGCCGAAACGTCGACCGACAAGGAACTCGCACGAGTTGAAAAGAGCGACGAGCTAAGCACGATCGGACTTTTCGACTGGGCGATCAGCGAACTGCAGGAAGCCAAAAAGACAGCCAACAACAGCCCGAAGATCAATCTCGCCCTCGCCCGGCATTATCGCTGGAAAGGCGACAATACGGCAGCATTTGTTGCGCTAAAGCCGAGCTATCCGGATTACGCTCAGATGTTTCCAGAAGAAATGGGACGCGAAGAATGGGCGATATTTTATCCGCTGACAAACTGGAACGAGATCAAATATTGGGCCGGTGAACGCCGCCTTGATCCCTACCAGGTCGCTGGTATGATCAGACAGGAATCTGTCTTTATGCCCTCCGCAAAATCGCCCGCGAACGCCCACGGACTGATGCAGTTGTTGGTCCCGACGGCACAATCAATGGCGAGAAAGTACATATCCAAAACAGCGATGGTCACGCCAGCCGCTCTCTATCAACCGCCGCTGAATATCGAACTTGGAACCGCATATTTTCGCGATCAGCTCGATAAATTTGGCCGCATTGAGTTCGTTGCAGTAGCTTACAATGCCGGCCCCGGCCGCGTCCCGCAGTGGCGTGCGAAACTTCCCGCCGAGATGGATGAGTTCGTCGAGGAAATTCCCTTCAAAGAAACAAAGTCGTATGTCCAAGGTGTGATCCGAAACTCCGCCCAGTATCGGCGCCTATATGACGACAATGGAAATTTCAAATCCAACGTCGGCACTCGTCCGCTGCGAGGCGAAATCGATACCATGCCGCGCGACCAATTTACGGCAGAGTTTCCGGAAGTTAGCATTGTTGACGCGGCAGAGTAGCTTGCCCTCAGTGGAACTTTGCGGAAAAGTTCGCGCATTACGCCGATCTAGCTGTTGCGTTAGGCAACTTGCTCTCGGTATGAATGAACTCGGGATCCGTGGTTATCTTATATCGAAGCAGACCGGCCACGCCCTGCATCGCTTCAAATTTTTCGCCACCATCCACCATTTCGACAGTCGCTCCGGTCATCGCCGCACGCTTGACCAGTTCATTTCTGACCGCATGGTCTAGAGATGTTGACCGATCATCAAGCAACAAGGTTTCGACTTGTCCGTTTTCGAGGGCCTGCTTAGTTGCGTCAACCCCTACCACGCTATACCCGCCGCTGCCGCGACGATCGGAGATCAACCTTTCGAACTGTGAGCTGGATTTATCTTTTTCAATCTTGGCTAGTATGTCGGCAATGTCCGCTTTAATATCCAGGCGAGCGGCCTTTTCGTCGATGTGCAGCGTATCGGAATAAAGGACGGCTTCTGCCTTCGGCAGCAAATTGCTCTTCAGCAAAGATGTCGCGCGGTCATCGCCGGCAACGATCAAGTTTTTCGCATCCACTTTTTGAATCAAATCTTCAAGATGTTTCGCTACCTCTTTTGAAAACTCTTCTCGCTTGTTGTCAACTATCCGTTGGTATCTCAGTTGGCTCCAACCGCCGCCTGAGGTCTTGTTGTAAGCCTCCGTATTCGTATCGTTCGGAGCGTCAGTTTCTTGCAAAGTACCGTAGTTAGTAACAAAGAAACGGGCGGTATTTGTATCGACAACTGCAAGA
>JBBRUA010000227.1:0-5118 GCA_038248245.1 Pyrinomonadales bacterium
GCATTTTCGTGTTCGAACGTCCGGTCGACAAATACGTCCGCAAACTCGACGCCTTCGTCGCCGAGCGCTTGCAACACGAAATTCTGCGCCGGATGAAACGCCGTCTCCGGAAAGCCTTCCGTCCCTAGACCGTCCTGATTCGTCACCATCACCAGCACAAAATCGGTCTCACGCGCGATTCTTGCGAGGTTTGTGATCGCACCCGGCAAAAATCTCAGCTTCTCGAGCAGATCGACTTGAAAATCGACGGGTTCGCGAATGATCGTACCGTCGCGGTCGATAAATAAAACTTTCTTCATAACCTTCAAACTCCTTCGCTTTCCATCTTTTCAAACTGCCGCAGCACACGGATCAGACGCTCGTTCTCATCCGGCGTTCCGACCGTTATCCGCAGGCAGCCGCCGCACAATTCGACGTTGTTTCGGTTGCGAACGACAATATGAGATTCGAGCAGAAGCCGATAAACAGCTTCGGCGTCCGCAACTTTCACCAGTAAAAAATTCGCGTCCGACGCGTAGATCTTTTCGACAAATGCAAGAGCCACAAGATCGTCTGACAATATGGTGCGCTCGTCGAGAACCGCCGCGGTCCATTCGTCGATCTTCCCGCGATCCGCAAACGCCTCGATCACCGTCCGCTGGGCGATGCCGCTGACGTTGTACGGCGGCTTGACGCGGTTCATCAAATCGATTATCTCGTCACTCGCGAACGCCATCCCGACCCTTAAGCTTGCCATTCCCCAAGCCTTGGAAAACGTTTGCAGCACGACGACATTCTGATAGTTGTCGAGTTCACTCACAAACGAAGGCTCCGCCGAAAAATCGATGTACGCCTCGTCGATCACGACAATTCCGTCGAATTTTGCCGCTATCTCAACAATCGACTCACGCCGCATCGAGTTGCCGGTCGGGTTGTTCGGTGAACAGATGAAAATGAGCTTCGTCCGCTCCGAAATCGCAGCAAGAACCGCCGGAGTATCAAGTTCGAACTCCAACGTCAGCGGCACCTCCGTGATCGCGACATCGTTGATCTCGGCCGAGACGCGGTACATTCCGTACGTCGGCGGGCAAATTATCACCTCGTCGACGCCGGGGTTACAAAAGACGCGAAACAGCAGATCGATCGCCTCATCACTGCCGTTGCCGACGAATATCTTTTCCGCCGCGACACCTTTCGACTCGGAAATTAGATTTTTTAATTCAAGTTGGAGCGGGTCGGGATAGCGATTATAGCCGTCACCCGCCGGCGAACCGAACGCGTTTTCATTCGCGTCGAGAAACACCTCAGCCGTTCCCGTGAACTCGGACCGGGCCGACGAATACGGCTTGAGTCGCCTGATGTTCTCGCGGACGAGGTTAGATAATTCAAATGTCATCGAGCCCTCCGCCCCATTCGCGTCTGATCGCGACCGCATTCTTGTGGGCATCGAGCCCCTCGGCCGCCGCCATCGTCTCGATCGACGGCCCGAGGTTTCGAACGCCCTCGGCCGACAGTTTTTGAAACGTGATCGTCTTAGTAAAGCTCGCCACCGACACGCCGCTGTAAGCCCGAGCCGCGCCGCCCGTCGGCAGCGTGTGGTTCGTTCCCGAGGCGTAATCGCCCGCGCTTTCGCACGAATAATTGCCGATGAATACCGAACCCGCGTTCGTGATCGATTCGGCGACCACGTCGGCATTTTCCGTAGCGATGATGAGGTGTTCGGCGGCGTATTCGTTGAGCAGTTCGACGCCCACCTCGATCGATTCGACGAGGATCGCTTTCGAATTTTCGAGCGCCGCGAGGGCGGTCGCCTTCCGCGAGAGCGTTTCGATCTGCCGCTCGATCTCGGCGATCGTCTCGGCGATCACTTCCTCTGAGGTTGAAACCAGAACAACTTGACTGTCCGGTCCGTGCTCGGCCTGCGACAGCAGATCGGCGGCGACAAATGCCGGAACGCACGTCGCGTCCGCCAATATCGCGACCTCCGAAGGCCCGGCTGGCATGTCAATGGCAACTCCCGAACGCAGTATTTGCAGCTTCGCCTCGGTAACGAACTGATTGCCCGGCCCGAATATCTTATACACCGCGGGAACCGTTTCGGTGCCGTACGCCATCGCCCCGATCGCCTGTGCCCCGCCGATCTTATAAACCTTTGTCACTCCGCAAAGTCTTGCCGTATAAAGCGTTGCAGCATCGACCTTGCCTTGCGAATTCGGCGGCGAGCAAAGAACGATCTCGGTGCAGCCGGCTATTCGGGCCGGGATCGCGAGCATCAGAACGGTCGAAAAAAGCGGTGCGCTTCCCGCCGGTACGTAAAGCCCGACGCGTTCGATCGGCGTTACTTTTTTCCAGCAACGAACGCCTGCGATCGTCTCGATGACCTCCGGTGCATTGTCGGAAACCGCGTGAAACTTCTCAATATTCGACTTCGCCACCGCGATGGCGTCCTTCAGTTCCTGCGGTATGAGAGCGTCGGCATCGAGAAATTCGTCTTCCGTAACCAGAAACTCATCGAGCTCGACCTTGTCGAAATGCCGTGCGCAATGACGCAGTGCCGCGTCGCCGCTGTCACGAACATCGGCGAGAATATTCGCGACCGTGCGTTCGAGGAACTTCGTATCGAGCGCCGGGCGTTTTAGCAGTTCGCCCCAGGTTTCTTTTTCCGGATATTTGATAGTTTGCATTGGTTTTTACCTGATCAACTGATCGATCGACAGCACTAGAATTCCCTCGGCCCCGGCCTGTTTCAGGTTGTCAACGACCTCCCAAAAATCACGCTCGTTTATCACCGAATGGATCGAAACCCAACCCGGCTCGGCCAGCGGCATCGTCGTCGGGCTTTTGATCCCGGGCAGGATCTTTGAGATCTCGTTTACCTTGTCGATCGGTGCGTTAAGCAGAATATATTTATTCTGCGACGCCGCCATCACGCTGCGGATTCGGAACAAGAGTTTGTCGAGGATAGCCGCTTGCTCCGCGTTCAGATTCTGCTGCGCGATCAGAACGGCCTCGGACACCATCACCGTTTCGACCTCGCGCAGACCGTTCGAGAACAGCGTACTTCCCGAGCTGACCAGATCGCAAACCGCATCCGCGAGCCCGATCGATGGGGCGATCTCGACCGAACCGCTGATCTCGTGAATGTCGGCTGAGATCGACCGCGAAGAGAAATATTCCGTCAAAATGTTCGGATAGCTGGTCGCGATCCGCTTCGCCGCGAGATCGTTGAGGTCGCGATATTCAAACGCCTTCGGCACCGCCAGCGATAGACGGCACTGGCCAAAACCAAGTTTCTCGACCGTCTTCACCGCCTTTGGATGCTCGGCCAAGACATTCTCACCAACAATCCCGATATCCGCCACGCCGTCTGCGACGTAGTCCGGAATATCGTCGTCGCGCAGAAAAAATATCTCGAGCGGAAAATCGTGGGACTCGGTCCGAAGCTTCCCTTGCCCATTCGAAAACCCGATTCCGCACTTTTTAAGAAGCTCGGCCGACCCGTCCGCCAGTCTTCCCTGTTTTTGTAAAGCGATCTTTAATTTCATATAGCAAAAAAACGACAAAGCAACGCCGCTTGAAACTTGTGTTCAAGTTCGCGTCGCTGAATAAAAATTGTATTCGTGTTATCTAAAAAACGAGATTCAATTCACGCGCGAATGTAAATGCGCGTGATGGTGCAGGTGATGGATGTGAAGAGCAGTTGCTAACATCGTATTTCTATTAAAAACATATCAGGAAATGAATTGCAAGCGTCACGACTTTTCTTCGTAATAACAATTGTCAAAATGAAAGAAAAAGAGTTCTAACGCAAAGACGCAAAGCACGCAAAGAAAAAACAAGTAATTTCTAATGCAAAGCGTTCTTCTTGTCCTCCTTTGCGTCCTCGCGAGGGAAAAAGAGGTTCACGCAGAGACGCAGAGCACGCAAAGAAGAAACAAGTAATTTTTAACGCAAAGCGTTCTTCTTGTCTTCCTTTGCGTCCTTGCGAGGGAAAAAAGAGGCTCACGCAAAGACGCAGAGCACGCAAAGAAGAAACAAGTAATTTCTAATGCAAAGCGTTCTTCTTGTCTTCCTTTGCGTCCTTGGCGACTTTGCGTTAAATGCCTCTTTTTCCGCGCCGCCTCGCCAGGTCCGCAAAGAATTATCAAGACTTCAACCAGATTCCAACACGCCCCGTTTGCCAAAAATACTTCTATGCTAAAATTTAGTTTTTAAGATCATGGAAACTGTTATTACCGACGAAATTTTGGCCGAGTTTGGCAAGCGTATTCAGCGTTGTTACGGGTGTTTTATTGCGTATCATCTCAAGGATATGTTCCTTGGCGAGGACGTGACGTTTTTCTGTGACTACTGCAAAGACGAAACGATGTTCCACTTTGACGAGTTTGCACGGCTGCTCGATATGTCCAAATTAAAAGAGGTCGCAGACGACGATCACCACCATTAATGAAGCCTGTCGTTCTCCACATTGAGTCACCGGATGGCTCGCGAAGCGTCACGATCGATGGCGAATTGACCATCGGCCGCACGGAACTTTCCGCGCTCGCGATCAACGACGGCGGCCTTTCACGTAAAAACACGACATTTTTCATCGACGGCGAAGACGTTCTCGTCGTTGACGAAGAATCGCTGAACGGCACCTTTCTAAACGGCACCCAGATCACCGGCCCGCCACGCCTTCTGAAAGACGGCGACGAGGTGAAGATCGGTAGTTCGACGGTAATTCGGATTGCTTTTGGAGTAGGGGCGGGATCTGGAGTTGGGGAGACGGGGAGTGGGGGAGTTGGGGAGAAAGGGAGTGGGGGAGACAGGGAGTTGGGAGAAAAGATCGGTGCTCCGTTGTCGCCCGTTCCGGTTGAGCAGGCTTCGTTTCAGCAAACTCCGGCCTTAGTTCCGCCGACTGCATCTTTAATGAATCGCCCGCAGATGCTGTTGATCGCTGCCGGGGTTATGACGTTTTTGATAATTTTTGTCGCCCTGATCGCGCTTCTAATTGTTTCGCGCAACCCGAGTTCCGCAGCCGTACCGGGCAAGACGCCGCCGCCGATCAATCCGTCGAGCGTCATCCCGCGACGCGTTATCGACCCGCTCGGCGGCGAGGACGAAGACGATCTCGACGACCTGATGGCATCCTGGGAA
>JBBRUA010000228.1:0-5118 GCA_038248245.1 Pyrinomonadales bacterium
AAAGAAGGCCGCAAAGCCCTCGAAAGATATCTGGATCACATGGAAGCGCTGATCAAGGCGATGAAGGGAAGGTAGAGTTCAAAAAAACCTGGGCAAGAATATGATCAATACTCCGGAAAACAGACTTTCGTTCATCATGCTGTCGAGTCTAATTTATTTGTTAAGCCCAATATTAATTGGGGTTTGGTTGTACGTGTCGCTTGTTAGCGGCTGCTTTCCAGTAGATGCAGATTCGATTGGGTTGCCATTCGCGGGTTTTGTATTGATTTGGATTATCGGCGTGCCATTTTTCATCGTTTTTTGCATATCGATGGAAATTATTGGAAAAAAGTTTGGTGGCAGTGTCCCGGGAACAAACTCGGCCGCGGAGCGTCAAATAGGTCATGAAGTTTAGATTCTGAGAGAGGTGTTAAAAATGGATTCCCAGATAAATGAGGAACGAGTATTTTATCGGTTCGAAGAACCCGAGACTGAAGCGTCGCTTGAAACGATTAGTGATGCAGCGTTTGATTTTCTATCAGGCTACGGCGGGGAAGAAGTCCGTGAAACTCGCATTGCTAAACCTTTTTTATTTTTCCATTCTCGGTAATAAGCTTGCTTAGCTCTTCAACACGCTTCAGTGCCACGCTCAAAAAAGCTAAATTGGTATTTGTTTTCGACGTTTGATCCGCAAGCGAATCCGCCGATTGAAGCAATGATTGATCGTGCGATTCGAGAAAGTCGGCGGTGATAACTGACATTACCGCTTCTGATGTAATGTGAAAGTCATTAGTTTTCTTGTCCGCAATATCCTTGTTAAACTCTTTTGAAATTGCTTCGAATGCCGAATTGGCATTTCCTTTCAGACCATAGTCGGAGTAAATCTTTACCGCCTTTAGCCAAAATCCATATTTTTCAGAGGATGATTTGTCGGTTTTTGCAAACTCGGTCAAAGCGTCATCGATAACGCTGACGCAAAATTCCCTTGTGGCAGTATCTTTAGGTGAACATTTCAGAGCAAAGCCTATCTTTGCAAAGGCCCTGGTATTCAATGGAACCCTATCGAGCGTTTTCATTGCACCGGACAAGCCATTTTCCTTCAATTGTTGAAAGGCATAACCCGAGGCGACTGTGTGACGCAGTGTATCCCAAAACTCCCTGTCGGTGGCCTGCTCTTCTCCGGACATGTTTTCCAGTATCTCAGTTGCAATTCGATATAGCTTCTGATCGTTTGCCAATGAAACTGCACGAAAAAGGTAATAAGCCCTTTTTTTCAGATTGTCTTTCGAGTCATCCGCCAGCTTAATCAGGCCCTCGACGGTATTCGCTTCGGCGGGATCTGTTCCATTGGCTCCGCTAGAACTCGGCGAGGAACCGCCAGAGACGCATACTGAGATTGATTGAACAACCGTCGGTAGTCGATCGGGCAGCAAAGAAGCAAATTGTCCCTGCAAAGGTGCAACAATTCCCGCCTCATTCGCGCAGGACTCTATGAGCTTATTTACGAACTTGTTCTGCTGTTGAAGTACTAAATCCGCAAGGAACTTTAATGCTTCGATCTTTTGTGCAGAAGATGATCTGACTGATTCCGGGGCGTTCGGAAAATTAATTTCTGGAAAAACCGCGTTTTTGAGGTTTGAGGCGATTTGTGCACTGGGCGAATCTTGAGCGGATTGCATCGCCGTTCGAAGAAGTCTGTCGGCCGATCTTGGGTCAATCTTGCGTAATTCCCAATACAATTGAAAAAATTTGGCGGGTTGTCCAAGTCGGAAGGAAAGTATTCCGAGTTCAACTGCTCTAAGCGAATCGTTCGTGACTATCGATAGAGCAAAATCTATCAACGTGTCGGCGCTAAAACCATTGTTCGGGGCAAGCACTTTTTCTGAATCTGACAGGAAGGAAATCAAACGGTTAGTTTGTTTCGGGCTTTTCGACGCAATGATCTTGAGTATTTGGCGAATCGTTTGTAAATAAGGCAGATTGTTGTTCTTAATTTCTTCGGACGAATAGAAAAAGAGAGTGTCTACCGATTTCTCAAAGAAAATCTTCGATTTGGTTTTATCGGACTGCCACCATAAATTCCCAAGCTTTGAAAGTAAGATGGCTTTTTCCAAATCATCTGATTTGAAAGTCTGCTTAACCAAGCGGTCAGTTATTGTATCCGCACGCGATAACCAAATCGCCCTTTTAGTAGTTAGATTGTCGTCTTGCGAAAGGGCTGGAAACGAACCAAGAAGTAAACTCAGAAAGATATATAGAATCTTTGTCGATTTTGCCTTGGGAGCCATAGCTGTTGCCTCTTGAGCCAAACTGCCCGCTTGTAGTTCAGGCGGACGGTTTGACAGTAAACAATAAGTTCAATTGAATGGAAGATTAGTTCAATTACTACGGGCCACTCGACTATGGGCCTGAAGTGCATGAACCGCCATTACAACCGGACTGAAAATACTTGCAGCTTTTGTCGCCGTCACCTCGAGTAAAGCAGTAACCGCCGGTGCACGGACCGCCACTGCCATAAGTGTCGGGACACCAGTCTGGACCAGGGAGATTAGCCTTCACCGACGTTCGCGGAACTGCAAACGAAAGAATCATGGCTATTCCCAGGACCAAACCCAATATTGCAGGATATAAACCATCCCGAAAAGTTGATTTCGTCATTGTGATCGACCTCCTAGAAATTATTGAATCCACTTAAACAACAGCCTTAACAATAGGCTGAAATGATTGTCGGCAGGAGCAGCTTTCAACAAGAGATGTTGGTAAGTTGTGTAAGCTTAGCCTGTGCGAACAACTAATCTTAAAAAAAAAAAAAGAGCATTGTCAATACATTTATATTGTTCTCGTGATAGAGAACGGATATGTTAGTTGACAGTATCTTTATGCGCGAACTTATCCGCGAATACGTCTCATATTTAAGAGTAGAAAAAGGCCTGGCGAAAAACTCGCTCGAGGCCTATGAGCGCGATCTTGCGAGACTGCAGGCGTGGGCGGCGAAGAATGATTTTGAGTTGCTCAACCTGACGCGGCAAGATCTGCGCGAATGGCTGATGGATCTTGGGCGGACGAAGCTGTCGGAGAATTCGAAGCGGCGGCTGATCAGCGCGATGCGCGGGTTTTATAAGTTTTTGATGATCGACGGGCACGTAAAGAACAATCCGGCGGAAGATTTGGTCGCACCGCAGAAAGGCGTTTATCTACCTCGATTTTTGAACCGTTCGGAGATCGAAACGCTGCTTGCGACGCCGGACACATCGACCGAGATCGGCCTTCGCGACCGGGCGATCCTTGAACTGATGTATGCCTCGGGCCTCCGCGTGTCCGAGGCCGCGAACGTCAGAATTAATGATATCGATCTCGACGGCGGCATTCTGACGACGACCGGCAAGGGCAGCAAAACGCGACGCGTGCCGGTTGGCTCATCTGCGATCGAATGGGTGAAAAGCTATTTGGCCGTCCGCCGGAAAAAAGAAAATATCGAGATCGACAATATGTTTGTGAACGCTGCCGGGTCGCCGATCGATCGGCAGGTGATCTATCTTTCGATCACGGAATACGCGGCGAAATGCGGTCTTCAGGGCGTGTCGCCGCACACGCTTAGGCATTCGTTTGCTACGCATTTAGTGCAGAATAATGCCGATATTCGCTCAGTTCAGCAGATGCTTGGCCATGCTGATATTTCGACGACCCAAATCTACACGCATATTACGAGTGCCCAGCTTAAACGGAACTACGAACGGTTTCACCCTCGATCGGGTAAGGATTTTAAAGGGCGAAACGCATGAAGTTCAAGGGTCAATTATTTATAAAGATCTCTTTGTTTGTAGGCTGTAGCGTTATATTTTCAATTCTTGCGATACTTTTGGTTCTACCAACATTCTTGTGGGTTATTAGTGGTCCTGGGCTTTTTGACCAAGCTTTCTATTCGTCAGTTTCGCCTGATGGGAGGTTGAAGCTTGAAATATCTCGGCGAGTGGATTTCCCTGTTAGCGAGATGATCGATCCTTCTGCAACTGTTACTTTGAGGTTAAGAAGTCTCGATACAGATGAGATCACCAATACATTAGTATTCCGAATTTACGAATATTACGATTTAAGAAAACCAAGGATTATTTGGGCGGGCGAGAGCGTTTCGGTTATTGATCTTGTCGATGGCAGCCACCGTTCGGTAGATCTGCCTTTGCCGAACTAACCTACTGGGAATTTATGCCCAAAAAGGCGCGTTTCCGCGCTTGCAAGCTCTTCATTTTTTAGTTAGTATTGGAAATTTGCTATTTGACTCTCTAAGTCAGGTATAGCGAAAACAAAAGATCACGCATGGGTGGTCGAGCGGTCAAAGGCAACGGGCTGTAAACCCGTCGGATTAATTTCCTACGTAGGTTCAAATCCTACCCCATGCACCATTTTGAAAGGGAAACGGCGAAAAGATTCTATGTCTTTTCCCCAATTCCATTAATAGAAGCGGGAGTAGCTCAGTTGGTAGAGCGTCAGCCTTCCAAGCTGAATGTCGCGAGTTCGAGTCTCGTCTCCCGCTCCAAACGTTTTACGCGGTTTTTTTGAAAACTCGCCCAAGTAGCTCAGGGGTAGAGCGCATCCTTGGTAAGGATGAGGTCGCGGGTTCAAATCCCGCCTTGGGCTCCAGATTTTATTTGAGGGCTGGATGATGTTAGGCGAAGCAAATACCAAGATGACGATGGTCTATTGGAAGACCGATCAATTTTGGCTAGGTAAATTGCTCGAACATCCCGAGATAATGACTCAGGGTGAGTCGTTGGAAGAGTTGGAAGAAAACATAAAGGATGCTTACCTGTTGCTCGCGATGGATGATGTGCCGAGCGTATATCAGGTCAAAAAAATCCGGATATGAAACGGAAAGCCCTGCTGAAGCAATTAGCTGCCGAAGGGTGCGTTTTGCTTAGACATGGTTCGCGACATGATATTTATTTTAACCCGAAGACGGGTGGTAAGCAGCCCGTTCCAAGGCATAATGAGATAGACGAAAGTCTTGCTAAGACACATTAAAAAGTATTTAGGGTTGAGCAATAAATAATTTTTTTGAGGCAAATAGAATATGAGTAAAGAGAAATTCGACCGCAGCAAGCCGCACGTTAATATTGGGACGATCGGACACGTGGATCATGG
>JBBRUA010000229.1:0-5116 GCA_038248245.1 Pyrinomonadales bacterium
AGATCAGCGGCCTCGAATGCCAGTTTGTCGGCGAACGTCGCCGTCGTCCCGTCGGAGCGGCGGTAAACTACATAATCTTCACCCGTCGCCGCGTCGAAAACTGCCTGCGTCCAAGGCTCGCCGTTGAATTCGGTCTGAAACCAGACGCCGCTATCGACGGCATCCATGAACAGATCGGTGACGGTCACCGAAATATTGAAATTTGTCAGGCTCGTCTGATCGTTCTTGGCGTGGATGAATCTGAGAATGTCGGGATGCGTCACCGCCAAAATTCCCATGTTCGCGCCGCGGCGGACACCGCCTTGCTTTACAACCTCCGTCGTCTGATTGACGATATTCATAAAACTGACCGGCCCTGACGCGACGCCGCGGGTCGAATTGACCATTGATCCGGCCGGACGGAGAAACTCGTACGTCATGCCCGTTCCGCCGCCGGTCTGATGAATTATCGCGACATTTTGAGCGTGTTCCATGATGCCCTCGATCGAGTCGGGAACGTTCAGCACGAAACAAGCTGCGAGCTGGCCTTTTGGCTTGCCGGCGTTGACGAGGCACGGAGTGTTGGGAACGAATTCCCGTGCGAGCATAACGTTTGTCATCTCGTTGTAAAATTGATTCTGCTTGATCGGATCCGTCTCCGCCCGCGAAACGTGTCCGACAACGCGTCGGACAATGTCCGCCCAAGTTTCGAGCGGTTCGCCGTGTTCGTCCTTCAGAGCGTAGCGTTTACTGACAACTTTTTGTGCATTCACGCCAAGCGGTATGAATGCACGGCCGGTTGCGGCAGCGGCACCGTTAGATGAGGACTGTTTCTGGGGAATACCGTTGACGACTGATTCGAAGGCTGTGCTCATAGCTACTATTTTCTCCTATGCGAAAAACGCGAAGATGCGGAAAGCTCGTGTAATACTATTTTAACATCTGGAACGAAAACGGCAATTAATTGTGTGTGTTGTTTCTCGGGATCTGCGGCTAAAGTCCGTTCCCCAAATGAGTGAAGTCTAAACAAGAAAATGCACCTTGTCAACATATTTTTTCCACAACATATTGTGCTAATCCCAATATATGCAACAACTGACGGCGTAAGTTAATGTATCTGTTTAAGTTGCGTCGTTTGACTTTGAAGTCATATTTTTTCGAAACTGAAAGCTATGGATAGATTAGTTCACGGGACCGCGGCGGATGGGACGATCCGCCTGATCGCGGCTGTTACGACTGACACGGTCGCTGAGGCGATTCGTCGGCATGAGACGGCTCCGACCGCCTCGGCGGCGTTAGGGCGAATGCTAACGGGTGCGGCACTGCTCGGCGCAAGTTTAAAAGATTTCGATCGTTTAACGGTTCGGATCGACGGCGATGGTCCGATCGGCGGGATCACGGTCGAGGCAAATAACTCGGGCGAGGTTCGGGGCTATGTTCGCAATCCTGAAGCCGAATTGCCGCCAAAGCCGGACGGGAAATTCGACGTCAGCGGTATCGTCGGAAACGGAATGTTTCACGTTATGCGCGAGTCCGGTTTCGAACTCGGGCTTCATCACAAACCGTACGTTGGCTCGGTGCCGATCGTTTCCGGCGAGATCGCTGAGGATTTTGCATTCTATCTCGCTAAGTCTGAACAGATACCGTCGGCGGTTTTATTGGGCGTTCTGCTTCAGAATAAGGAACCTTTTGTGACCGCAGCCGGCGGCGTGATGATCCAGATGATGCCCGGTGTGAATGACAATATTGTCACGATGATCGAAGATACCGTTTCGCGTGCCCCTCATCTGACAACGGTCATAAAAGAAGGTGCGACACCGGAAGACCTACTCGAACTTGTTCTCGGCATCATCGATTTTGAGATCCTTGACGAAAAGCCGGTGGCTTTTAAATGCAGTTGCTCATTCGAACGGGCCGTCTCGATGATCTCGGCACTGGGCCCCGATGAGGTCACCTCGATGATCGAGGAAGACAAAGGCGCCGTGATGACGTGCGGATTCTGCAATGAAACCTATCGGCTGGATGAAGCCGACCTGTCGGAAATCATTAATTCGCTCGACGCGAAAAATTGAAAATAGCTCGCGGATAACCGATAATTTCACCGCATGCCCGAAATCGAATCATTTTTAACCGAGATCTCACTTTTGGTCGACCAAGTGCTTGACGAGTCGCTTCCAAAGGCTAATGCAGAGCCGACGCGCCTGCACGAAGCGATCCGTTGGAGCATATTCGCGGGCGGCAAGCGGTTTCGCCCGGCGCTGACGGTCGCGGTCGGACGGGTCTTCGGTGCGGATGACGTGAAGCTTTTGAAAACGGCGGCGGCGATCGAGATGGTGCATACATTCTCGCTGATCCACGACGACCTGCCGGCGATGGACAACGATGACCTGCGTCGCGGTAAAGCGACGTGCCATAAGAAATTCGACGAGGCGACCGCGATACTTGCGGGTGATGTCCTCCAGACACTTGCCTTTAAAACGATCGCGGAAGATGAACGGCTATCCGTAAATAACCGGCTACTGCTGATCTCCGGCCTTGCTAATGCAACCGGAACGCCGTCGGGAATGGTTGCGGGCCAACAGTTCGATATCGAGGCCGAGGGTGCAGAAACGCAGAATGTGGACATCGAGCGCATTCATAATTTAAAGACCGGGGCATTGATCAATTTTTCTGCCGGTGCCGGAGCGATCATCGGCGGCGGTGACGAATCGAAGGTCGCGATAATCAACGAATACGCGGCACAGCTCGGGCTTCTGTTTCAGATCACAGATGACCTGCTCGACGTCAGCCAAACGAGTGAGATACTGGGTAAGACGGCAGGAAAAGATGCCGCCGCGATGAAGGCGACGTACCCGAGCCAATATGGATTCGAGGAAGCGGTAAAAATGGCAAATGACGTGCATAAGCGGGCAGCCGTGTCGCTCTCTCCGCTTAATCTTGAGACCGGATTGCTACGCGATCTCAGCGACCACATCCTCAGCCGGGTGAACTAAAATCAAGGCTTCGGGAAATCCAGACCCTTTCGACGTTTAATCTTCTTTAATGGCCGAACCTACGACAGAAAATCGGAATAAAATGCTAGCTCCGCTAATTATTGCGGCAGCCCTCGCATTTCTGTTTGCGAGCGTCCTTGTAAAACTTGGCGGGGATTGGTGGACGGACGAAAATTACTCGCACGGCCTGCTGGTGCCATTTGTGATCGCCTTTATAGCTTGGAACGAACGCCGTCGTTTGAAGAAAGCGATCACTGAACCGTCTTTGATACTAGGCGGGTCTTTGATAACGTTTTCGATAGTCATGCTGCTGGCCGGAACGGTCGGTGCTGAACTTTTCACGCAGCGGATCGCACTGGCCGTAGCGATGCTGGGAACGGTGATCTACTTCTTCGGCCGGCGGGTCGTTCTGCTGCTCGCCGTGCCGTTTGCACTTCTGCTACTTGCCATACCGATTCCGCAGATCCTGTTCAACCGCATCGCGTTTCCGCTTCAGATCTGGGCATCGCAGATGGCGGTTTGGGGTATTCGGCTGTTCGAGGTGCCGACGCTTCGAAATGGAAATGTGATCGATATCCTGCCGCGTGGGGCGACACAAACGATCTCGCTTGAGGTCGTCGAGGCGTGTAGCGGCATACGCTCACTGATGACGCTCGTGACGCTCGCGCTGATCCTGTCGTATTTTACGCGGGCCGATGAGGCGGGCAAGCTCCGTTTCGGTGTCTTCTCGGGACGCGATGTTTTGCGGACACTTTTGCTGATGATCGCGGCTGTCCCGATCGCTGTGCTGACGAACGCGGCGCGTGTGTCGGGCACGGGTATTTTCACTTTTTACTACGGCAAACAGGCAACCGAGGGCACATGGCACGACGCCTCAGGCTGGCTCGTCTATGTTGTCGCCCTCGCACTTTTGATCGGCTTAAACTATCTGATCAAGGCGATCTTGGCCCGGTTCCGGAAGGGAACCTCGCAAGAAGTTGCGGGAGTGATTCCGGTGATGAAACGGGCGGCCGTTTTGCCGATAGTTATCGTTCTGCTTTTAGGCGGAGTTGTTGTAAATTGGTTCGCGAGCCGCACGGAGCTGTCGCCGGAACGCCGGCCGCTGACTACGCTGTCGCAGGAGCTTGGCGATTGGCGGCAAAAAGGGGACGAGATCAAGTTCGATTCGAGCGTCGAGAGCGTGTTGAAAACGACCGATTACACGATGCGGGAATACACCTTGCCGGACGGCCGTCTCGCCAATCTTTACGTCGGTTACTACGCGTCGCAGAGGACCGGAGCGACGTATCATAGCCCGCAAAACTGTCTGCCCGGTGCCGGTTGGGTGATGAGCGATCCGCAGACCATCGACATCGCGACCGCCGACGGACGAACGTTCAAAGCCAATCGCTACATCATCAAGAACGGCGTATACAACGAAGTAATGATCTACTGGTATCAAGGCCGCGGACGCATTGAGGCCAGCGAGTACACCGACAAAATTAACACCGTCTACGACAGCATTACCCGACGCCGCACCGACGGTGCCTTGGTGCGGGTCATGACCAGCGTTGGCAGTGATGAGGCCGCCGCTCTAAAAGATGCCGCCGACCTTTCAGCAAAACTAGCCGAAAACCTCGCTTCGTTTGTACCTGAATAAAACTTCTAAAACTTTTAAAATTTCTGATTTTCTTGCGGATAGAGGTGTTCGAGCGTGTCGGGAAGTTCTGTTGATTCCATTTTACCCTCGTAGGGCCGCAGCAATTGTTCGTCGCCTTCGGTCAGCCAGAGTTTTTGTTCGTCGAGGCTCGTGAGGATGACGGGCATGGATTTGGGATGGATAGGTTTCATGAATTCGTTTGGTTCGGTGGTGAACGTTGTGAACGAATATCGCGTCTCACCATTCTCGAAGTATCGGCTCCATAAACCGGCGAGAGCATACGGGTTACGGTTCTCGACGAAGATCTCGACCGGCGGCAGACCTTTTCCTTTAGTTGGCCATTCGTAAAAGCTATCGATGGGAAACAGACAACGTTGGCCTTTTTTTAGCAGGTCAGGCCACAACTTTTTGTCGTGCATCGTTTCAACCCGAGCATTGAAGGTTGGAAATTTCGCTTCAAATTGGCGCGACCCGTCCCACTGACACCACCATCGAGCTTCGAGAG
>JBBRUA010000230.1:0-5095 GCA_038248245.1 Pyrinomonadales bacterium
CTTCGTTGGATCAGGTGATCGACGATAGTTGGCGAGAAATGCGAATAGACGCCCGCACCTAAAAACGATGGTTTCGTCGAAGCGGTGTTTTTCGCAGCCATCGATTCCATTGCAGCGATGACTTCGGACTCAGCCAACGGGTCGGTTACGTCGAGCGCCCGATTTAACTGAACATTTTCAGGTATCGAGCGAAATAGTTCCTTAGCATTTCCGAGGCCGACCACGGCCAGCATCTCGGCACGTTCTTCGGGTGAATTTGGTATATATCTCATTTGTGAATAAGGCGTTTAGAAAAAGCTCTGCTAGATTATGATGATAGCAAAGGCAACTCATCAAAGTGAAAAAGCCGTGAGTAGTTTACTCACGGCCATTGATAAGTATTTGTAATAATTCTCGATCCGCAATAACAGTAAGCCTTTATAAGGTCTTTCTCTCGATCGAAATCGAGTCAACCTAAGCAACAACCTGACCGAACGAACTAAGCGGAAGCTTCCAAATATTCTTCGTATTCTGCGGCTGAAAGCATCGCGTCGGCTTCGCCGGGGTTGTCCATTTTTAGTTTGACCATCCAGCCGGCGGTGTACGGTTCGTTATTTACGGCCTCGGGAGTATCGTTGACACCGTTATTGACCTCGGTGACCTCACCCGCAAGCGGCGTGAATATCTCCGACACGGCCTTGACGGACTCAACCGAGCCGAATGCTTCGTGAGCACCAAAGTGATCGCCGACCCGCGGCATATCTATATACACGACGTCGCCGAGCGAATGCTGAGCATAATCGGTGATGCCGATGGTAGCGACCTCGCCATTGACCTCGACCCACTCGTGGTCTTTGCTGTAACGTAAGTTTTCTGGAATGTTTGACATATTATTTATTAAACTCTGAAAGGATTCACTATCGTTAACCTATTCTCCACGACAAATCCGTCCTGCATATCCTCGGAATATAAAATTTCCGCGTTCATTGCGAGTGCACACGCGACAATTAAACTGTCCCAATACGAAAATGACCCGTTGATGCGTATCTTTGACGCCTTAAGAAGATGGCCTTCGTCGATCGCGAGCACCGTGTGGTTCATGTAAAACGAACCAATGACCATTTGAATTTGCGATTCCGTTATAGCGACCTTTCGCCGCAGATTTACGCAAACTTCGTTTACTATTTGTGAAGTGAGACAAATTTCTGAACTCAATTTGTCAATCAGTTTCTTTGCGGCGGCCATTTTTCGATCGTCCTGTTCCATCATCGAATGGAGCCAGACGTTCGAGTCTAAAAAGAACTTAGAGGCCCCGCTCATAGATTTCATCCCTAGTAAGAAACGGTACAGACCTATCAACCTTAAATGGATTGTCCATCAAATAGTTGATATAGTTCCGAATCCGTTCGCGATCTTCGTTTGAACCGTCGTTGGTGGAAATTGCCGGATCTTCTTCAATTACAATGACGCGAACCTTTCCACGCTTAACTTTGGCGCTGATCTCAGTCGGAATCGAAATAATACCGTCGCTTCCAAGTGTTGTCTGAAATTCGATCGCTTCCATAACGGAACTACCCTACTTCTCCCGCTTATAAAACGGTGTTTGAACTACCTTAGCAGCCAAGTGCTTGCCTCTCACATCAATTCTAATTTCTTGGCCGATATTTGCAAACTCCGGTGGTAAAAACGCGAGGCCGATGTTTTTCTTTAGAAACGGAGCCGGGCTGCCGGACGTCACCATTCCCACCTTGTTGTCTCCGACATAAACGTCAAATCCGTCTCGGGCAATTCCGGGTTCGGTCATTTCAAAGCCGGCGATCTTTCTTTTTAGTCCGGCTTCTTTTAACGCCGCGACCTTCTCCGAGCCGGTGAATGGTCCCTTGCCGAGTTTCGTGATCCAGCCAAGTCCGGCCTCGAGCGGTGAGATATCGTCGCCGAGTTCGTGTCCGTAGAGCGACATCGCGGCTTCTAATCTTAAGGTGTTTCGAGCCGCGAGGCCGCAGGGAAGTATCCCGCCTTCGTTGCCGTAATTGCCCGTTTCGAGCAGCTTGTTCCAAAGTTGTTCCGCAAATTCCGGTGCGGCATAGACCTCGAAACCGTCCTCGCCCGTGTAACCCGTCCGCGAGATGATCGAATCAACGCCGTCAACCTCGCCGGTCGTAAAGTGGTAATATTTGATCGCCGAAAGATCGGTCTCAGTCAGGTTCTGTAAAATAACGATCGCATCCGGCCCCTGGACGGCGATCTGACAGTACTCGGCCGATGCGTTTCTCATCGCAAGGTCGTCATGCTCCGAATGATGTGATTTTATCCAATTCCAGTCCTTATCGGTCGTGCCGGCATTAACGACGAGCAGCAGCCGGTCGTGGCTAAAGCGGTACACGAGCAGGTCATCAACGACCCCGCCATCGAGGTTGGTCAGGGCCGAGTAATGCGCCTGACCGTCGATGAGCTTGGTTACGTCGTTGGTGGTCAGGCGATTTACAAACGCGATCGCGTCCGGCCCTTCGACCCAGATCTCGCCCATGTGCGACACATCGAACAAGGCACTTCTCGTGCGGCAGCCCATATGCTCCTCGATCACTCCGGCGGTGTACTGAACAGGCATATCCCAACCGCCAAAATCCACCATCTTCCCGCCTAGCGATCGATGCACGGCATTCAGCGGCGTTTTCTTCAAATTTATATCTGACATATGCCCTCAAGTGTAAATTAACGTTCGAGTTTACGACAAGTCAGAAGACAATTATGCAAAATAACTATTGTGAACGTCTTTAGCTATGTGATAGTTTGAGGGGCACATCGTGCATCGCAACCAATAAAATATATGAAGAAATCATTTATCCTATTGATCCTCATCTTGTCGGCATTTTTCTCAGTCAGTGCACAGTACCTTCCCGAGCCGCCGGTAGAGCGGCTCAGTTCGGCTCCGAAGGCTTTTCGAACATTCTATTCAGGGCTCCGAAAAGCGATACACGACGGAAAAAAAGCACAGGTCACTGCCACGATCCGTTTTCCTTTTCGATACGGTTTTGATGTCGGCGATGAAGGGGCGATGACGAAAGCTCAATTCTCAAAACGCTATGTAGAAGTGATCGGGAAGAAACCAAAGGAATTTTTAGAGGAAAGCGATCCGATCTTCCGCCGCGGAGAAGACGGCAGTTATTACGTCACAACGGAAAATGCCGAGCACTTACGTTTCGTTAAATCCGGAAGTAGATTCTGGTGGGTTGCGTACGTTATTGAAGCCTGATCCAGGCTAATTCTTAGGTTTCTTCGGAGCCTCGGGCGTGTGTCTGGTAACTGCTTCGTGATGAGGGCCGTCCGCCTAAACTTGGGTTCGATGAACGCTGTCGAGGGCTGCACCGCTTGATGGTCTGATTGTTTTGCAAAGATGAGAGAAGTCGTATATCTTCTTTCCAGATATAAGGTTGTTATCTGGAATGTTTCCAGACAATACACCAAATATGAGTGTTATCAAGAATGATTCGGGATAATACACAAAATTTGTTGCTTATGCGGAACCATTCCGCTCAATCATAAGTTAGGCGTCGCACCATTCACACATCATCGGTCATCGGAGAAGCCAAATGTCATCGGTCAGCGAACAAAACATTTCAGTTGTCCTGAGGTATTTTGACGGTTGCAATACAGGGGAGCTCAATGAACTTCTTGTTACTCTTGAACATGATGTAGTTCACTACTTCCTGCCGGAACGGTTCAAGCCAATCCAAGGCGCGGAACACCTGGCAAAGTACTGGCGCAAGTTCAAGCTCGTACTAAATCCAATCTGGAAGATTGATCACATTATTGCTCAGCGTGATGAGGTGGTAAGCGAATGGAGTTGCCTGTGGACCCCAGAGGGAACTAATCTACGCTTGATGATGCGAGGGACCGAGTGGTATGTAATGCGCAATAGTCGAATAGCAGAGGTCCGTGCCTACTACGCGTACAACGACAAGCTCAGCACTGAGCTCACTCAGTTTCCATACGGCGATCGCGGCTACCTCGGCGACGCCTAACCATTCGCTCAACCGGACATTTTGCGGCTTAGGGCAATTGGGCTTCATTTCATTCTCGCCCAATTGCCCTAAGCCGCAAAATGCCGGTTAGCTCAAACGTTAGGGCGCACAGCCCATAGCCCTCTCCATGCTGCTGCCGGGACAGTAATTCATAGACCAAGGAGGAACCAATGGTCACAGAACCTATGAATGAGATAGAAGAGAGTCGGCACGTTGTCAAGAACTACGTGTGCTCAATCGGCGCGAGTTTGGTAGTTACAATGTTTGACGGAATGCGAAATGGTGATGGTTCTGCGATTAAAAAAGCCAGCCTATGGTTTTCAGATACGTTCGGATCTGGCAGCCCCGGTATGACTTGGAGCATTGCAGCGCTACTCTTCTTTGGAGTCGCATCCGCGCTGATGGTACTTGCTTACAAGCCAAAATCTAGTAAGGAATCATTTCTACTTGGAATAGGGGTCCTCGGAATCTTGTATGCGTCTATTACCCCACCACAACCTCAGAAAATTGGCGCGATTCAAGCCAAGGAATTATATGGTTTCTCTATACTGTCTACTGCACATGCCCAACCAACTCGCCTACCGGATTCTCCTCAAACCGATGTCTGGTTTATTGTCGAAGGAGCGTATAGAAGTCTAACACCGTTCATTACTCTCTCAATCTACCCCGCCGACGGGAGCAGATCAGTATATAGAAATACCATATTCGGCGTGGATATGGTTCGGCTTCCTCAAGGCAGGTATCATTTCGAAATCTCATTGGCAGACTATAGAAGCATAGTCTTCACAGCAGACATAAAGGGCGAGGCGGTTGGCTTTTCACAAATTTCGATGTCTTCAGTTCCCTTTGAATACTTTCTTAATGCCCTTGGACCTATCCGAGTAAAACCCTGGCAGGACGAATCAATGGGTATTGCATTGTCACGAGCTCAGGCACTCTGCCTAGTCGGCGATCAGAGGGCGGCTCGGGAAGCGCTAAGCAAAGTCAGATCACTCGAGCGATCCACGCTTAATGTTATGTACGGAACCAAAGATCGATTCTGCCTCGATAATTGAATTGGTTGAATTCTTGGCTCCCATTCAGTGCGCCCTAAC
>JBBRUA010000231.1:0-5089 GCA_038248245.1 Pyrinomonadales bacterium
ACATACGTGCGCACTACTTACGCTGTTATTATTAGAACAATGAGTGTTTACGAAGAGCTGACCGAAACCCAACAATTTGCTTCGCGAGTGATCGCCGATCACGCGCGTTCGACGGCATTTGCAATCGCCGACGGCATTCTGCCCGGCAACGAAGGCCGCAACTACGTCCTGCGCAAGATAATGCGCCGCGCCATCTACCACGGCCGCGAACACCTCGGACTGCACGACCTATTCTTCTATAAGGTCTGCGATTTCGTCGTCTCCGAGATGAACGGTGCCTTTCCCGAACTCGAAACCCAGCGTGATTTCATTGGCAAGATGGTAAGGATCGAGGAAGAAAGATTTGGGAATACAGTGACGGTCGGGCTCGCAAAGCTCAACGATCTCGGCCTAACATCTGCGGCCGCGACAGACGATGGACTTTTCCTATCAATCGGAAAGCTCTACGACACGTTCGGAACGCCACGCGATCTGATCCGGGTTTATCTGGAAGAAAAAGGGATCGAGTTCAGCGAGGACGAGTATGACGAGCGGTTCGACGCGGCTCTGCAGGAACTACAAAAACAAGGTGAGGTCGGGCACACGGCACGGAAATCCCAGCCGTCGCCGGTTTACGCTGAGATACTCGAAAAGGTCGGTTCGAACAAATTTCACGGGTACGACGCGATACATTTTGCGGATTCGAAGGTCGTGGCGATACTTGATGGCGAGACAAAGATCGATCAATTGGCCGAGGGCCAGCAAGGAAGTGTGGTGCTCGACCAGACGCCGTTCTATGCCGAATCGGGAGGGCAGGTCGGGGACACAGGTTCGCTAATTAGCGTTCAACCACCCGCTACCGCAGGCGGTACTGATTTTCGGGCGACGGTCTCCGACACTTATTCACCGGTGCAGGGTTTGATCATTCATAAGATTACGGTCAACAAAGGATCGATCAAGGTCGGTGATGAAGTTGCGGCAACGGTTGATTCTGAAAAACGCGATGCGACGCGGCGGAATCATACGGCGACGCATCTTGTTCACGCGGCTTTGCGAGAGCTTTTGGGAACGCATGTGAAGCAGGCCGGTTCGGTTGTCGGGCCGAGTGTTTTGCGGTTTGATTTTACGCATTACCAGCCGATGTCGACTGCCGAGATCGCTGAGGTCGAGGATCTGGTCAACCGATACATCCTAAAAAACGATCCGGTCAACACCAATGTGATGGCGATCGAGGAAGCGATGGCTGGTGGGGCGATGGCTTTGTTTGGAGAGAAATACGGTTCGGCGGTGCGCGTTTTAAGTGTCGGCGATGGCATCTTTTCGAAGGAACTGTGCGGCGGCACGCACGTCCGGGCAACGGGCGACATCGGTTCGTTCAAGATCACCGCCGACGAAGCGATCGCGTCAGGCGTTCGCCGAATTAGAGCGATCACCGGCCTTGACGCTTTCGCCCGCTTTCGTGAGGACGAACGTCTGATCGACGCGAGCCTCGGAGCCTTGAAAACGCAGCGTGACAATCTGCCGAACGCGATCGAGCGTCTGCAGGAAGAGCTGAAAAAAACGCGCAAGGAAATGGACGAGCTAAAGCTTAAAATTGCTACGGGTGCGATCGGTGATTCTACGGCGGGTGGCGACGAAACGCGAGATATCAATGGCGTGAAAGTTTTGGGTAAGATCGTCGACGGGTTAGACAGCAACGGCACGCGTCAGCTTTCGGACACGCTTTTGGCACGTCTGAAATCCGGGGTTGTCGTCATTGGTCGATCCGAGGAAGGCAAGGTTGGGATCATCGTTCGCGTTTCGGACGATCTGACATCGAAAGTAAAGGCTGGCGACATCATCCGCGAGATCGCACCGATCGTCGGGGGACGCGGCGGCGGCAAGGCCGATATGGCCGAAGGCGGCGGCACCGATCCGTCGAAGCTCTCCGAAGCGATCGATGCCAGCTACGGTGTGATCGAGCGAATGCTCAGTTAAACAGACTGGAGAAGCAAGCATCCCTGCTTGCTTTTCGCGATGCGGCAAGCAGTGATGCTTGCCGCTCTAGTCATGCAGTAGCCGTTGCCGTCTTGCGATCGGGCGTTAGCGATTCTTGACTTTCATCGGACTCTCTCGAGCCTTTCAGCTTGTTGTTGGACGTGATCAAAACTACAGAAGCGACGATGATCGCGGCTCCGATGAGCATTGGCAGCGTGATCGATTCGCCGGCGATCGCCCAGCCAAGAATTACGGCGACGACCGGATTCACATACGCGTAGGTCGAAACCGCCGACGGAGAAGCGTTTTTCATCAGCCAGCTGTACGCCGTGTAGGCGACGAGTGCTCCGACAAAAGTCAGGTACAACAAAGCGAGCCACGAAGTGGATGAAACTGCCCGGTAATCGAAAGTTTGCCATTCGCCGGAAACGCCGCTGATCACCATCAACAACGCTCCGCCCGCGAGCATCTGCATTCCCGACGCCTGAAGATTGGATTTCGCGGTCGGCGCGGTCGCCCCATACAGCGAGCCGAATGCCCAACCGATCGTTGCGACTACGACGAGAAATATCCCAAGTATCTGAGCGTTTCCGCCGCCATCACCGGCCGTCGGCCGTCCTATGACGAGCAACGTTACGCCGACAAAACCGACCAGCAAGCCTAAAGCGACCTTGTAGTTTGGCCTGCCTTTGCCCATGAAAAGCCAGCCGAGGGTCACCATCCAAAACGGATTTGAGGCGATGAGAAGAGCGGTCATGCTGGATGAAATATAGTGTTCAGCGAGGACGACGGCTCCGTTGCCGACTCCGAGCAAAAGCGCTCCGACAATAAAGCTCGTGCGCCACTGAATCGCCGTCGGTTTTTCATAACCCCTAGACATTCGCGCCGCCGCGTAAAGAATCGAGCCCGCGACCATAAATCTGACACCGGCCATCAAAAATGTCGGCAGAGTCTCGATCGCGTATTTGATCGCGAGATAGGTCGAGCCCCAGATCAGATAAACCGCCGCAAATGCCACGATCAAAAAAATAAGTTTTTGCTTTTCATCCTGCGTTCTAATGGTGCTCATCACGTTCCCCTTCCCTATCAAGCCTTTCTCGCCTTGCCCTCGAGCGGCAGAGCATTCGTTTCCTTAAACGTTTGCAGCACGACGATCGTTCGCGTGCTCAAGACGTTCGGTATCGGCTTTATCTTTTCGCGAAGCAGACGGCCGAGAGCGTCGGTATCTTTGGTGCGGATCTTGAGCAGATAACTGTCCTCGCCCGCGACGTCGTGAACCTCCAGAACCTCGGGTATTGCTACGAGAGCCTCCTCAGCATCACCGCCGCATTCGCTAGTCTTTACCGCGACAAAGACCGTCAAGCCAAATTCGACCGATCGCGGGTCGATCTCCGTGCGGTACCCGCGAATCACGCCGCGATCCTCGAGTTTTCTGAGCCGTTCGAGAACCGCTGAGGGAGCAAGCCCAATTTGCCGGGCGATCTCCGCATTCGAAATACGTGCGTCGTTTTGTAATATCGTCAGTATCTGTTCATCTGTACCGTCAATCATTCGTTTAATAACCTCATCTACAGAATAAACGTCGGCAAAAAGGTTGTCAAGCTTTATTTTTGACGATACCGAAGTTTTTATAGAGGATCGAACAAGATATCTCTCTCCGAATTCTGCGGTACCTCTCGGCGGTCTCAGCGTTACAATTTTTTAAACGCAGAGAACGGAGAGGGGACGCAGAGCTCGCAGAGAAGAATATCTGATATCTTTTCGTACTCACGAACTTACTGTTTTTGTTTCTAATTACAATATTGATTTATTTGCGTTATTCTTAACCAGATATGAGCGCCGTAGTTACCGCTGAAGAAAATTCGACAGAAATCATCTCGTATGATCCCGCGACCGGAGCAGAGATCGGTCGCGTGCCGATCGCGTCTGCGGATGAGGTCACAGAGGCTGTGAAGAAAGGCCGTGAGGCATTCGGATCTTGGCGGGCGACGACGTTTGCCGAACGTTCGCGTCTGGTGATGAAGGCACGCGAGGTGATACTCGCTCAGGTCGATGAGATCGCACATTTAATATCGCAAGAGTCCGGCAAGCCTTTCGGCGAGGCGATCGCGATGGAGATCGCACCGGTGCTCGATCTGATGCAGTATTTTGCGAGAAATACGGAAAAGCTACTCAAACCCGCAAAGATCGGAATTGGCCTTTACGCGTTACTCGGGCGCACTTCGAAGATCGTTTATCATCCGCTCGGTGTCGTCGGCATTATACCTGCGTGGAACTATCCATTCTCGATACCGCTCGGCGAAGCCGTTATGGCGCTAATGGCAGGGAATACGGTCGTCATTAAACCGTCAGAGCTGACCGCATTTGTCGGGCTGAAGATCGGTGAGATATTCGAAAAGGCCGGTTTTCCTAAAGACGCGGTGCAGATCGTGACGGGCGACGGAACAACCGGCGGTGCACTCGTCGAGGCGGCACCCGACAAGATAATGTTCACCGGAAGCGTCGAAACCGGCAAAAAGATCGCTGCTGCGGCTGCGAAAAACGTGACATCAGTCGTCCTCGAACTCGGCGGCAAAGATCCGATGATCGTCTTCGCCGACGCTAATCTCGAACTCGCAGCAAGCGCCGCCGTTTGGGGAGCGTTTTGCAATTCCGGGCAGTCGTGTTCGTCGGTGGAACGGCTGTATGTCGAGGAAAGTGTCGCCGAAGAATTGACGCGAAAGATAATCGAAAAAACTCTTGCTCTAAAACAAGATACGGGCGACAAAGAGACGACATCCGTTGGCGCGATGTCATCCGAACGGCAAATAAAGATCGTCGAGGACCACGTCGAAGATTTCCGGGCCAGCGGAGCAAAGATCGAAACGGGCGGTCAACGAAATTCAAAGCTCGAAGGCCTGTTCTACGAGCCGACCGTCATCACGAACGCAAACAACGATATGCGGGCGATGCAGGAAGAAACGTTCGGCCCGACGCTGCCGATCGCCACTTTTTCAACCGAGGACGAAGCAATTCGCCTCGCGAACGACAGCGAATTTGGCTTGACCGCCAGCGTCTGGACACGCGACAGTGCAAAAGGAAAACGAGTGGCGGAAAAGATCGAGGCCGGAACTGTCTGCATTAATGAGGTTCT
>JBBRUA010000232.1:0-5078 GCA_038248245.1 Pyrinomonadales bacterium
AGAGATATAAAGATCGACCCGCCGCTCATCCTGTCGCCGATGGCGGGAGTGACGGACTATACCTTTCGCCGTTTGATACAGCGGGGGGGCGGTGTCGGTTTGGTTGTGTCTTAATTAATCTGGGTTGTGGGGCTGACCCGCAACAATCCGAAGTCGAAGCGACATATGCGTTTCGACGAAGAAGAGCGGCCGTATGCGGTCCAGATCTTTGGCGGAAAGCCGGAACGCATGGCACTCGGAGCCGAGATGGCTCAAGAGGTCGGAGCGGACATATTGGATGTCAACTGCGGCTGTCCGGCGCCAAAGGTCGTAAAGAATGGCGGCGGATCGGGACTGCTTCGCGATCTGCCGCAGCTTGAGCTGATTCTTAAAGAGATCAAGAAAACGATCACAATTCCGTTGACGCTAAAACTCCGGACTGGTTACTCCGACGCTTCTATAAACGTCGTCGAGGCCGCAAAACTGGCGGAGCAATGCGGTGTCGAACATATTCAGGTTCACGGACGCACCCGCGAGCAGGGCTACAAAGGCCTTGCGAATTGGGATCTAATAAAACAGGTCAAGGACGCGGTGAGTGTGCCCGTTTCCGGCAACGGTGACATCACGTCGATCGAATACGGCATGGCGAAATGGCGAGAAGCCGGAACGGACGGCATTCTGATCGGCCGCGGCGCGATGCAGAACCCGTGGATATTTCGCCAGTTCGCCGATGCGATCGCCGGACGCGAACCTTACAAACCCGACCTGCAGGAAAAAAAAGATGTACTGCTCGAATTTTTCTCGATGTGTCTCGAGGAAATGCCGGAGGTCGTCAGCCTCGGCAAGATGAAGCAGCTCGCCGGCCAATTCACGAAAGGCCTCGTCGGCGGAGCACAGTTTCGGCAGACGCTGTATCATTCTCACTCAGCCGAGGAGATACTTGACAACATCACAATATATTTTGAAACGCTTACAAATCGTGAGACCTTTGGCGACGGAGTCGTGGAGGCCGATGCCGATCAGGATCTTGAGTTTGGTTCGTGTGATTCAGTTCCTAATATGAAACCAACGGGCGAGCCCATCGGCGTTTCAAGAGCGGCATGATCTATTTTTGAGGAAAATATATGAAGTTTTTTATTCAATCGATTGTGATTTTTTCGATGATTTCATTCGGCATAATGAGTGCGGCGGGGCAGAAATTGACGGCGGACGAGATAGTCAGTAAACATTTGGATTCGATCGGAACCGCGGAATCGAGAGCATCGATCAAAAGTCTCATCGCGGTCGGGGCGGGCACGGCCAAGTTCATCTCTACCAAAGATCAGACACTTGACGGCAGAATTGTTTTTGCTTCCGAGGATGTAAAAAATTTCCTGGGTATGAACATGAATTCAATTTTCTATTCGGGGGAGAACTTTGCATACAATGGCACAGATTCTTATATCGGATTCGTTAATCCATCGAGCCGTTCAGTATTAGGGAATTTTGTTCAGAGTAACAGATCGCTATTATCCGACGGATTAGTTGGCGGAGTCCTATCTACGTCTTGGGCATTGGGCCGATTGCCGATCAGCAAAGCTAAGGTTTCAATACAAGGACAGAAAAAGATCGACGGCAAGGAAGTTTACGCTCTGAGCTACGCGAGGAAAGGCGGCGGTGACGTCGATATCGTGCTTTATTTTGACAAAGCGACCTTTCACCACGTTCGAACCGAATATTCACGTGTTTCCTCCGCAGCCATCGGTCTTCGCCCTGAGGATTCTTCTAAATTCAATGAGACGCGTTATAAAGTCAGCGAAGACTTTGGTGATTTCAAGACCGAAGGCGGGTTGTCTATGCCGCACACTTATCGAATCTTTTATTCGACGATCGGTGAACGGGGAACTACGGAGATCGAATGGAAGTTTGTGATTAGTGAATTTTCGGCGAACCAAAAGCTCGATCCATCGACCTTCTCGGCTCCCTCGAAATAGGGCGAGTAACTATGCGTTTAAAATCTCCGACAATCATTTTCTTGTTGCTTTTCGCGTCGGCTGTCCTTGGTCAAACCGACGGCCGGATAGTACCAGTTTCGGGCGTGAAAGAAACAGGTCCAATCCGTTCGTCGGGTGCGTATGCGGAGGTTTTGTTAAGGCGAACGGAATTACAGGCGGATATTGAGGCGTTTCTGGGTGATTATACGGAAGAGAATTCAAAGGTTATCGACGCCAGATTTGAGCTCGGAATTCTGACTAAGGATCTTGATCGTATTTACACTGTTCGGCCCTCTGAGACGGCTAAGTTGACGCCGGCATTGGGTAAGTTGATAGTCCGCCGAGCAGCTCTTGAGACGGATCTGGCGCGATTGATGCGGAGTTATAATAAAGATCACCCAGAGGTTAAACGAGCGAAGCGTCGAGTCGAGATCTTTGCGGCATCGATAAAAGAGATCTTGGGTTAAATTATGAACGGCCAAAAAAAAGCACCGTCGGAAATTTCGATGGTGCTTTTTTGCCTTAGTCGGAAGTTAGTTACCGGGTTTTGCTTTTCTTTCATCGGCGAACAGGATCGGGGAAACGACCGGTCGATAGGATTCGCTGATCTTAATGTAGGAGTTCTCACGAAGTTCCGACATGAATTTCTTCTGCTCGGGCATGATCTCGTCGTTCATCTTCGCGGCTCGAACGGCATTCTCATTAAATTCCGATTCGTTGCTCGCGGCTGTGCGATCGTCGACGCGAAGAATTGTGATCCCTGTACCATCGATCTCGATGGGATCTGAAACGCCGCCAACTTTTACATCTTTGATGGCGGTGGCAAATTTTGGATCGAGTTCCTTAACCAGCAATGTCTCGACCTTGCCTTTCGATTGTGCAGCGTTCGGACGATCGGAATTGTCAGTTACCGCTTTGATAAAATCACCGCCGGCTCGAAGTTGAGCAACTATCGATTTTGCGTTTTCACGAACAGCCGCTTCGTCGCGGCCTGCAAAATTAAGGTATATCTCGCTCAAGGAAACAGTTTCCTGCTTGGTAAATTTCGCCTTATTCTTTTCGTAATAGTCCTTAAGCTGTTTGCCATTGTAGCTCCAGTAAAGTTTTGACTGGACCTCACGCTGGATAACGCGGTCACGAGTGGCCTGTTTACGCCATATTTCACGCATTTCCTGCGGGTCAACGTTCTGCTTACGCATCTCCTCGTAAAGAGAATCAAGCGTCTTCAGGTTGTACTGCTTCATGATCTCGACGAAGCGTTGATTCAAAGTTGCTTCGATATCGTTGTCGAAGCCGAGTTCCTTTGCTTTTTGGATCAACAGCTCTTCGTTGATAAGATTGGCGATCATTTCGCCTTGTTTCTCATCGATCTCTTTCTGGGCGTCCTCGCGTTTTGCGCCCGCCTCGACCTTGGCATCGACGATGTCTTTTGCTTCGCGCTTGACCCGCGAAAGCGTGATGACGCCTTCGTTGACCTGAGCGACAACCTCGTCAACGACCTTCGTTTCGGTCTCTTGAGCGGACGTCGAGACCACCGCAAAGGCTACGCACAGACTCATGAGACAAATATTTCTTAAAAAATTCATGATTACTCCAAAATAGGCCAATGAAATTTATATCTTTACAGACCGGTTTTTGCAACTGCGGACTATGATGCGTAAAAGGCCCAATGAGTTTATCGCAGCTATTCGAAGGCTAATTTAATATGAAAAAATAAACGATTAGCAGTTTATTAGATTAGTAAAAGCATTTGCTGGGTACGCCAGAAACATGTCAAAAAAATGCCCAAAATGTGGTCTAGTGAATTTTCCGGATGCAGAAGAATGCGGACGCTGTGACTCCATTTTAGGAAGACTGCGGAAAGATTCTCTGCTTACGATCGTGATCAGACGTGCGGCGATCTGCGTGATGGTCTGTCTATTTGTACTCGCCGGGTTTTATTTGTCACTGATCGGCTCGGCCAAATCGCTTACCTATGAAGACAAACAAGTAGTAAATCGATCGATACTGATACTAAAAGATCGAGGATTTGCCGACGAGGCATTTTTGCTTGAGAATCTCGCTGCCTACCGGGCAAGTGATAACTGGCTCAACGCGTCAGTCGACAAAGAAAATGCCTACGCGGCGACTAACTTTCCGTTTGCGATCATCACGATCTATCCGGACTTTCTAAAATATCCAGCCGATGATATAGAGCGGGCCGCAATTCTTTTGCATGAGGCAAAACACTTGACCGGAAACGATGAGAAGGCGGCATACGAATTTGTCTGGCGAAATCGCGAACGGCTCGACTGGACCCGAGCGGCCTATGGCGGATCGCTTGTGTGGCAAAACGTTAGGAAGCAGACGAAAGAGACTGTTCCGGCGCTCTTTAACTGCCCGGAATTCGAGCTTAACGACTGCACCGAGGCGACATTCCAAAGGTAGGTTATCGAGCCACCAAATTAAGCATTTCCGCAGCCTTCGAGATCGGGTTTTCGCCCGGCAGAATATTAAATCTTACAATTCCGGTCGGTGAGAAAGTTGAACCTTCGTTCTCGCTCAAATACTGCATCAGCTTTTCAGGTGAGACTATCGCCGATTCGCCGAGTTTGATCGCAACGCCATTGGCGGCTTTGTCGATCGAAACGATGTGCATTCGGTCACCGAGCTTTCTGAGGCGGCCGTATTCAAAAAGATTGTCGACCGAACGCGGAATGCGGCCGTAGCGATCTTCGATCTCGGCGTGAATTTGCATGAGTGCGGCTTCGGTTTCGGCGGATGAAATGCGTTTATACGTACGCAAACGCTGTCCCGCCTCGGAAATGTAGTCTTTCGGAATTGAAACATCGACGCCGAGATTGATCGAAACGCTTACTTCGTCAGCGATCTCGTCACCTCGCATCTCGCCGATCGTGCGTTCGAGCATCTTGGTGTAAAGATCGAATCCTAGAGCGTCCAGATGGCCTGATTGCTGTCCTCCCAAAATGTTACCGGCACCGCGCAGTTCAAGGTCGAGTGCGGCAAGTCTGAATCCCGCCCCGAGATCGGAGAATTCACGGATCGCCGACAGGCGGCGGCGCGCGATCGGTGTTAACTCGAGTTCGCTTGCGATCAGCAAATAAGCGTACGCCCGGCGATTCGAGC
>JBBRUA010000233.1:0-5063 GCA_038248245.1 Pyrinomonadales bacterium
CGTCACATAGCCGCCGCTGTAAAGTCCGCCGTATATTCCAAGTAAAAAGGTCAGGACGAACGTAAGAACCAATGCCCGCCGCGAAATGTTGCCGGTTTGCTCAACACCGGACTCGCGTTTGAAAAGAATAAATACCGCAACCACTATCATCGCTCCCGAAACGATGAGCTTGATGTTCTGATCGGTGATCAGGCCGACCAGAGCCGCTCCGATCGCGGAGCTTACAGCGGTCAAAATAAGCAGCGGCGAGATCTTTCGAACGTCGATAGTTCCCTGCCGCAAAAACGGTAGCGTGCCGCCGATCGCCATAAAGATCAGCCCGAACATATTCGTTGCCACAGCAACCCGCGGTTCGATGCCGAACTGGAACATTACCGGGACCGTGATCAGCGAATTACTCCCTGTGACAACCCCGACTATGCTGGTCAGCAGAAAGATAACGATCAGCAGAATTAGTCCGGAAACCGCCATCGCCTATTTCCCCGTCCGCCGGCGTAGGCCCAGAGCCAACTCGATCTCGCGGATCTTCGTCGCGAGGTCCAAAACCTCACGTTTATTCGTCGGTTCGCCAAAAATTATCTGTTCGCAGTCATCCATCGTTTTTTCGACGGTGTTTCGATCGAGATTCGCCCGTTCCGCAATACCCGTCGCGAGTTCGACCAAACTAACAGTTTGATTATCCACACCGAGTAGCCGAGAAGCACGCACGCGAAAATGACGATAAATATTCTCGATCGCTAAGTCGTACGAACGCGTCCTCTGCTGCAGTTCGGCCATCGCGGCGACGTATTCCAACTTCGAAAGACGATCCGGTTCGGCCTCAGGAACTGGACGGGCAAATCGCCTGCTCTGCGAAAAGAAGATCAATCCGACGAGCAGCAGGCATTGAAAAAAGATCGCGACGACCGGCGTGCCGGCGAAAAACTGTAGAAATCGATTGTTATTCGCCCCAAATCCCTGATGATATTCGTCGAAAGCGATCACGCCGTCGGTCGTAGATACTAGATTGATCGCCAGCTGTGCGTTATCTACAAGGGCAATACCGCCGTTTGAAACGATAAACGGATCGGACAGAAATATTATTTTCCCATTGCCGTAGGGCGCGTCGACAACCACGTTTTTACCGCCCGCAACGTAATGAACGACGGGCGCATCGATCAATGCCGGCGGCGGTTCAGGTTTCGCGACCTGCGATGTCGTCCCGTTAGCGATTGGAGAAGGAGGAGCGGCGGTTTTATTGGCTGCGGCAGGAGGTGGCGGCAACGGTCTGTTTGCAGAGACGGGCGGCGGCTCGTCCTCGTCGTAATATTCAGGATCTTCTTCGTAACTGCGGTCTTCGTTCCTTTCGCGAGCCGTGCGTCGATTAAGCGTGACACTGGCCGCGAATTTCGACGGCTGTATTGCGTTCACGCTGGCGGTCAGCAGCGTCGGCTGACCAGGTTTGGCGGCGGCCGTTCCACTGATCATTCCGGGCTGATCGGACGGGTCCGCATCAATAATACTCGCCAGATTTGATGGCGTCATCGCGATACGCCAGTCGGAGGTGGTTTGGATCAATCCATCGGGTGGTTCGCGGTCGATCAGAACAAGTCGACCGCCCGCCGAAACCCATTCCAGCACAGCATCGATCTCGGGCTGGGAATATTCCTTTCGCAGACTGCCGATCACGACAAAAACGGTCGGAGCGTTTTTCTTAACCGTTCGCAGGATTTCCGGCGGCTCCTGCCATCTGACAACTTTGCGTCCGGACTCCGAAAGCAATGCGTAGAATGCCTGCGTGCCTGTCGAACCGCTGTGAAAGCTCGAACGGTTTGGAGATAGCTCAGTGTCAGCGGTTTTCGGTTTTTGGGTGTACGAGGCAACGTTAAGCCCGATCAGGATCGCGCCGACGAGAAAGACCACAAGGAATATGAGCAATTTTTGCTTCACAATAACTATTGCTGCTGAGATTCGTTTACAGTACGCTCGTACGAAGCCTTAAACGCCTCCCAGTCGTCGTTCTCAAACGTTTTGAACCCATACCAGTGCTTCTCGAAGCTCAGAGTCACACCCGACATATTCTCAAACAGGCGTGGACGTTTTCTCACATCGCGAAGATAGTCGCGGTTGGTCTTATGCCGTGCCAGACCGATGAGCTTGCGGTCGCTCAATTCGCACAGAAGTGCGACGTAGCCTTTACGGATCGCGAGACGTAACTCGCCTTTGCGGGCGAGTTCGTCCGCCTCGGCGAACAAGTCATTTGCCGATGCGTCATCGGCGATACGTTCACCTAGGATCACCCGATCGCCTTTTTTCTTTTTCGTCCCTTTCCCGAACCGACTCCGTAGAAATGGGGCAAATCGGTAGATCAAAAAGCCGATTGCGACCGCTAAAAGAGCGTATAAGAGTATCTGTAAAACTACTGACAGCGATTGAAATCCCGACGCGTTGCCCACCTGTGGAGCGGTTTGAGGGAACATTCCTTGAAGCCACTCCAAAAACTCGCGCCGCCAACGCTGCATCAGGCTTTCTTCCTCGGCCTTCGGCTTTTGATACTCTTCGCGGCGAAGTATCTCGGCGAGTTTTTGCTTGTCCTCGTCCTTCGAACGATCTGCGGCCATCGCGTTCTCCAATTGGTCGATCCGCTGATCGATACCGGCTACTCGCTCTTTTATGCTCGTGATGATGATTGCTTTTTCAGATAGATTACTCTCCGCATCTAGTTCGTTGAGTGATTGCGAAAGCCAAGCCGTATCAGCCTCGATCGCACCGCCGGGAACATCGACAGTTTGACCTGATGGAAAACGGCTTCGAATGCCGGAATCTAGCTCATTGAACCGCCCGTCCGTGCCTTCGCCGAGTTCACTCTCGGCGACCTCGTCCAACATTTGATCAAGATCGGACTGCGTCGCGGTAAGAGCTTTCCTATAATCGTCAAGGCCGATCGCCACGGCCGGTATCGCTGTTAACAGGAAATACACAACGAAGAATAGGGCGGTGAAACCACCTAACCGAAGTGAATTTTTCGCCCGCGTCCCCATTTTAATCGAGTCCCAACGTTGAATGTGATGCCCGTTTAGTCGCGATCGTCGCCACAGGCGGAGTAGAAACCCGGTGAGCTACGCTCAGAGCGGGTTGAAGTGGATTGATATACGTTTGCGGAACGGCCGGAATTTCGCCAAGGCGCCCAGCCGCCATCAATTCGATATCGTAGCCTTCGGAACGAACGCGTTCGTCGACATACAGTAAACATAGGCCGATCATCCAGACCGGTGAAAGTAAAATGAAGCTGACCTGCCCGATAAGACTGTTCGCGATCTCATACCAGGCCGGCAGTATTTGGTTGCTGTAGGGCAGGAACTCGATGCCTGCACCCCACGCGTACCAGGCTAATGGAACGTACAGGATCGCGAGTGCCGAGTAGGTTGCGACCAGTGTAAATAAGAATAGTGCCATTAACCGTCGGACATTCCCGCTCGCCAGACTGGCACTGCGGCCGATCGCCGACGCTACGCCCTGACCCTCGACAAGCATTACCTGAGGGACGTAGGCAAAACGCGAAGCGATCAGGAAAAATAACAGCAGCGTCCCGCCCGCACCGGCAATGCCGACTAAAACTGAGATAACGACAGCCAACACGGGTATCGAACTAAAAACCATCGCCACCAAAACGATTATCAGCGCTGTAACGATAAATCCGAGGTAGAAGAAGACAAAGCCGAGGACGGCCAACAGAACGGCGATTATCGTTGACGCCGCGATCAGGCCGAAGAGGCGTTTGCGGGTGTTGGTATACGTTTCGCGAAACGTTATCGGCTCGCCGAATAGCAAATGACGGACAAAATTTCGCGACGCTCCGCCCATTACAACAAGGGTCGCGACCGCCTCCGTCAGCCAGATCAAAATGTTGCCAAAGCCAACAAAAAGGTAATAGAACGTCTGGTCATCCGCCTTCACACCCGCACCAACCGCGAACAACTCACGCCCAAGCAAAGTCCACGCCACCGACAACAAAGTCCCAACAACCACCGGCGGCGAAGCAATGAGAATAAACGTCCACAAATTCCGCCGATAAAACCGAACAGACCGATCTATCAGATCCCCGGCACCGAGCGGGTTCAAAACGAGACTAGCATTAGTGTTTGCGGAAGATCCCATTCGAATTCAACCAAGTATAGCGACTAACCAATCCCGAATAAACCTGGCCAAATAAAAAAGTCTGCCGGTCCGAAGACCGGCAGACAAAAATTAGCCAAAAGGCCGAAACTAGAACTCAAAACGAGCAGCGAATTGCAATTCGCGTGGGCCGATTCGCACACGACGTGGGAATCGAGACGAGCGGGAATTGTCCGCCCGGATTCACCGACCACTCGCTGCGACCCTTCAACCATGGAGATTTGCCCGGGTAGAATGCCAAGCGCGTTGTTAACACTGAGCACCGAGTAAGGCGTGCCCGACGCATACCGTTCCCACTGCCGAAATTTGCCAGCCATTCGGCAACCGTGAGCCGACAGCTCGGGCGAGGCCGGGGCCATCGGAGACGATGTCCGGAGTTAGGAGCACGAAATTCGTGACGAACCTATGCGGCTGATCGAATCCTGAACGCGCACGATCGATCCGGTCACCCGCTCCAACCGCAACGGTCGACAGACTGGAATTAGCGAAAACGGGATTGCTCATTTAGGCGGATTGTAACGTGGACTCGATTATACTCGACACCCCACAACCTTTAAAATAAAAAAGCCTGCCGATCCAAGAAGATCGGCAGGCGAAGTGGTTGTTAAGACCGTAGATTAGAACTCGAATCGAATCGCAAACTGCATCTGACGCGAAGCTGCGGCACTCGTGATCTGACCAAATGTCGAGCTATTGATATTCGCGAACTGCGTATTATTGAAGAAATTCACATTGTTCAACAAGTTGAAGGCTTCCGCTCTCAATTGAAGACGCACACTTTCCGTGAACCGGATCTTCTTCAAAAGAGCGCCATTGATATTGAAAAACTTCGGCCCGTTAATTAGTGTTCGTGCGACATTTCCCGTTTGACCGGGATTGACATTAAAGAACACTTGTCCGTCGAAAGC